>JAJZNM010000064.1:5591-14834 GCA_021852325.1 Pseudomonadota bacterium | reverse complement strand
GATCTTCATGGGGAAACCGATGCGGCGCGAGACCCAGCGCTCGATGGATCTCCGGTATCCGGGCACGGTCTCGGTCGCCAAGCGGAAAAGTCCCATGCCGGTCGCGAGAAGGAGGATGAGTGCAGCCGCGAGCCCCAGAAATGCTTTGAGCAGCCTTCGCTTCGGACGCTCAGCCATGCGCGGCATTCCGGAATCCTGGGCGGGTCTCCCGCCCGGGCATCGGAGCAACTGGGGCAGCGATCGCGGACAATCTGGTCACCGTACCATCATTCCCAACATCAATCGACCGTCCACCTTCAAACGGCCGGTTCCGCCGGCTGATCAGCGGATGCAGGATGATTGTCGCACAGGCGGTGACCGCGTGTCGGCCGCTCCGGCCTCAGGCGCGATGATACGGATGGTGTCTGAGGAGTGTCCAGGCCCGATAGAGCTGTTCGATCCAGATGACCCGCACCAAGGCATGGGGGAAAGTGAGTGGGGACAGGGACCAGATCCAGTCGGCCCGGGAGTTCGCTTCCGGGTCGAGCCCGTCTGCACCCCCGATCAGAAAAGCGCAATCGGCAGACGATGCCTGATAGGTCGCGAGCCGGTGGGCCCACGCCTCGGTCGTGACGAGATCACCCCCGGGGTCGAGCAGGATGATCGCGGAACCGGGAGGCGCCGCATCGAGAAGTCTCCGGGTCTCGGCCGCCCGGGCCCGTCCGCTGGCCCGCTCACGGGCCGAGGCCTGGGCCACTTCACGGACGGAAGGCCTGAGTGCGGGCGGGAGGCGGTTCCGGTAAGCTTCGAACTCCTCCTCCACGAACCCGGACACTGTTCCCACCGCAAGCAGTGAAAGACGCATGGGACCTCCTTCACAAATGGTCTTGTGGCCTTTGAAACCGCGAGATGTATCGGAACGACCCCCGAGGTGCGAGGACGGCGCCGGACCGCCTTGGACCTCCTTGACGCCCTACGCGCGCGATCGTCGATCGACTTCAATCTCGGGGATCAGTCCTCCGTCATTCGCGGCCGGGCGCGCGCCACCCGTTTCACGGATCGCTCCGCACCCTCCGTGAAGCTCCAGAGCTTTTCGAGCTGGTAGAACTGGCGCGTTTCCGGAAGCATGAGGTGCACGACCACATCACTGAGGTCGACCAGAATCCAGCCGCCGGTCTTTTCTCCCTCGCTCCCGATGACGTGATGTCCGGCCGCCTGAGCAGTCTCCCGGACCCGCTCGGCGAGAGTCCGGAGCTGACGGTCGGAAGTCCCGCTCGCCAGAATGAGGTAATCGGTGACGGTCGTGAGCCCGCGGACGTCGAGCCTCACGATCTCGGTCCCCCGATGATCACGGATCGTGGATTCGAGACGCGTGAGCAGGCGCTCAGTCCCGAGGGGTTTTCGTGTTCGCACCATAATAGGACCCGTTTTGGAGTTCATGCCGGATCGCCTCGGGGACGAGATAGTCGATCCGCAAGCCGGAGGCAATCTGCGCCCGGATCTGACTGGCCGAAATGCCGATTGGGGTCACCGGGAGTGCGAGGAGGCCGCCCGCCTCCCCGGGGACGAGCACGCCAGGATCTGTGCTCAGCCGGGGTGCCGGCCAGGGCGGAGCAGGCAGTTCCGTGGGCAACGGGCATCCCGGGCGGGTCACGACCACCCAGTGGGCGAGGCGGCCGAGTGCGGCCGCATCATGCCAGAGACCGATCCCGGCAAAAGCATCCGAACCGAGCACCCAGTAGAGGGTTGCACCGGGCTCTTCCTCGCGGATCTCCGTCAGCGTCACGCTCGTGTAACTGAACCCGCCGCGGCGAAGCTCCCGGTCATCCACGGAAAATCCCTGGAGCCCAGCGATCGCGAGTTCAAGCCAGTGCTTGCGGAGTGCCCCCGGTGCAGCGGGTTCGGGCTTGTTGCGTGAGGCATGGGACGGGAGGAAACGCAGCTCATCGAGCGCGAGCGTCTCATGGACCTCGATCGCCGCCCGGAGGTGTCCCAGGTGGACGGGATCGAAGCTCCCGCCGAACAAGCCGATCGTCTTCACGCCGGCAACCCCTCAGCCCAGGCAAAGCCCGCCATCCGGAGCGCGAGCAGGAGGATCGCCTCGAAGGGCCGCCCGGGCTTTTGGCCCTTGACCACGAGATCGACCGCCTGGAGCTCGACCAGCCGCTCGTGCCAGAATGGCCGGCCGCGCTTGCGCGCAGCCTCGTAGAGACCCGCTTTGCGGGGAAGCACGTGGGCACCCGGGGATGCGAGGACCTGGTGGAGCTCATGCGCCAGGGTGCCGAGCACGAGCGGCGCTTCGGCGCCATCCCGCTCGAGTGCGAGCGTCATGGCCAGGACCCGGCGCGGATCCCCGCCAATGGCCGCCTCAGCCAGATCGAACGGTCCGTGCCGGGAAGCGGATCCGAGGAGCGCTCCCACCGAGTCGACATCCAGCGGACCGGCGCCCCCGGCCAGGCGGAGCACCCGAAGAGCCCCTTCCAGTGCAAGCAGGTTGCCTTCCGTGAGATGGACGAGCAGCTCCCGCGCCTCGGATGTAGGCCGGAGGCCCTCCTCACGGGCGCGCCGGTCGACCTCGGAAGCCCAGCGCGCGGCATCCGGGGGCCAGCACTCGACGAGACCTCCCGCCTTGAGGAAGAGCTTGTAGAGTGCGCTCTCGCGGAGCGGACGCTCGAGACCCGGGACCGTGACCAGGATCCAGGTCTCGGGGTGAGGGTGCGTGAGCCGCTCGGTGAGCCAGGGCACTAGCGCCGGTGGCCAGCTCGGGCTCATCACGTGGACGACGAAGAGCCGCCGGGGATTGAACAGGGACGGGTTGTCGTGGGCCTCCATGAGCCCGGCATCGAGGGTGCGTTCGATCCAGAATACCTCACGCTCGATGGGGCCGATCGATCGCGCCCGCTCCTCGAGTTTGACGAGCACCTCGCGCACGAGGACCACCTCGGCTCCCGCGACGAGCCAGAGGGACGGCGTGAGTGGACCCTTGGAGCGCGTGAGTTCGACCGGGGTGATCTTCACCAGTCGGGGCCTCGCATCGCGCTCCGGCCCCGACCCGGCTCGGGGCCCTGGGATCCATGCCCCTGGACGGCAGGCGGGGCCAACGGGGCCTGCCGGGCACTCGGCGAGGCCAAGCGGTACAGGATGAGCCGGGCCGCCTGGCGCTCGAGGGTACGGGTGAGGTTATAGGATTCGGAGGTCATGGCCAGAGGCGAGACGGATCGCGGAGGGACCGAGCACGGTTTGGGGCCCTCGCTCGAGCTTGAAGTGGACGTGGTAGCTCACGAGATATTCGGCGGGCTCGCCCTGACCGTTCACCGCAATCACCCGGGAGAGGATCTCGGGCGCGAAGATCACGAGGCTTGCCCCATGCGGGGCTCTGGGATGCACCACCCGGATCCCTTCGCGGCTGAGACCCTCGCGCAGGAGCCTGGCCAGCCGGCCGTTCGGGTTGGGTGTCACGAGTGCCGTGGAGCTCATCCAGGACGGGAAGTGGAGATGCGGCATGAGGGCAAAGCCGCAGGCGGTCAAGGCCAAAACCCCGATCCCGGGGAGGGCCCACCGGACGGGACCCGCAAGGTGGCTCGCAGGATTCAACCTCATCCGGATGGCCGCTCCCCGCGCGTGACCACGTTGATGAGGCGCCCGGGCACGAACACCCAGCGTTCTACCCGCGCGCCGTCGATGAACCGGGCGAGGGCCGGGTCGGCCAGGATCCGGGAACGGATCGCGGGCTCCTCCTCTTCCACCCGTACCCGGAGCGAACCACGACGCCGTCCGTTGACCTGGACCACGAGTTCAACCTCCTCGCGCGCGAGTGCCGCGGGATCCGGCACGGGCCACGGCCGGCTGGCGAGGAGTCCCTCCCCGCCGAGCGAGCGCCAGAGGGATTCCGTCACATGGGGGATGATCGGATGGAGGAGGTGGACGATCGTGATGAGCACATCCTTCGCGAGCACACGGTCGGCCGGCTCCTCGGGTTCGAATCGGGCCAAGGCATTGAGACACTCCATGACCTTGGCAATCGCGGTATTGAAGGTCTGCCGGTTGCCGATATCGGTCTCGACTCCGGCCACAGTCTCGTGGAGGAGGCGCCAGAGTGCCTTTCCGGAGCCGGACAAGGCCTCCGGGTCGAGGGGGCCCTCGCAAGGCTCCGTGACCCGCTCGTGGACCAGCCGCCAGAGCCGCTTGATGAATCGCTGGGCCCCCTCGACACCCTGCTCCGACCACTCGAGCGACTGCTCCGGAGGCGCGGCGAACATCATGAAGAGGCGTGCGGTATCGGCGCCATAGCGCGCGACGATCGCCTCGGGGTCGACCACGTTGCCCTTCGATTTCGACATCTTGGCCCCGTCCTTGAGCACCATGCCCTGGCTCAGGAGCCGTGTAAAAGGCTCGTCCGAGCGGACCCAGCCCATGTCGCGGAGCACCTTGTGGAAAAATCGGGCATAGAGGAGGTGGAGCACCGCGTGTTCGACCCCGCCAATGTACTGGTTGACCGGCAGCCAGTGATGGGCGCGGTCGTCGAGGATCGTCTCCAAACTGTCAAAGGATGCAAACCGGGCGTAATACCAGGACGACTCAAAGAAGGTGTCGAAGGTGTCGGTCTCGCGGTGGGCGGGCTTGCCGCAGCGGGGACAGGCAGTCTCGCGGAAGCTTTTCAGCGTGAGGAGCGGCGAGTTGACTCCAGTGAACTGGACCCCTTCCGGCAGGACGACCGGCAGGTCACGGGCGGGAACCGGAACGACGCCGCAATCGATGCAGTAGATCATCGGGATGGGACAACCCCAGTAGCGCTGGCGCGAGACGCCCCAGTCGCGGAGCCGGTAATGCACCACCTCGCGCGCCTGTCGACCGAGGAGCGAGACGGCCCGCACCCGTGCCTCCTCGCTCGAAAGACCCGACAACGAACCGGAATCGACCACGATCCCCTCTTCCGTGACTGCCGTCCCGCTTGGATCCCGCCCTTCCCCGTGCGGAACCCGGATGACCGGCCGGATCGGCAATCCATAGCGATTCGCAAACTCATGGTCGCGCTGATCGTGCGCTGGCACCGCCATGATCGCACCGGTACCGTAGCTCATCACCACGAAGCTCGCGACCCAGACCGGCAGGGACTCGCCGGTCAACGGGTGCCGTACCTGGAGGCCGGTCGGGACGCCCCGCTTTTCCTGGGTCTCGAGTGCGGCCTCACGGGTTTCGCGCTGGCGCATGGAATCCACAAAGGCCCGGACCCCGGCATCCTCGCGGGCGCACTCCCGCACGAGGGGATGTTCGGGTGCGAGGGCCAGATAGCTCACCCCATAGAGGGTGTCCGCGCGGGTCGTGAACACCCGGATCGCCCCAGCCCCATCACACCTTTCGAAATCGATTTCGACCCCGCTCGAGCGGCCGATCCAGTTGCGCTGCATGCGCTTGACTTCCTCCGGCCAGTCCGGAAGGGCATCAAGCCCCTCGAGGAGTTCTTCGGCATAGGCCGTGATGCGGACGAACCACTGCTCGATTTCGCGCCGTTCGACCGGCGCGCCCGACCGCCAGCCGCGCCCGTCGATGACCTGTTCGTTCGCGAGGACCGTCTGGTCCACGGGATCCCAGTTGACCCAGGCCCGCTCCCGGTATGCGAGACCCATCCGGTAGAGTTCGGTGAACAGCCACTGCTCGAAACGGTAGTACCCCGGCCGGCAGGTCACGATTTCCCGGCGCCAGTCGTAGCCGAAACCGAGACGGTCGAGCTGGACCTTCATGGCCGCGATGTTGGCTTCCGTCCAGCGCGCGGGCGAAACCTGGTTCTGGATGGCGGCATTCTCGGCCGGAAGTCCGAAGGCATCAAATCCCATGGGCTGGAGCACGGACTTTCCCTGCATGCGATGGTAGCGGGCGATCACGTCGCCGATCGTGTAGTTGCGCACATGCCCCATGTGGAGGCGCCCGCTGGGATAGGGAAACATGGACAGGACGTAGTAGGGTGGCCGGGGGTCTGATTCATGGGCTTCAAACACCCGGGCCTCGCGCCAGCGTGACTGGGCCCAGGCTTCGATGTTCCCGGGATCGTAGGCGTCAGGCGTGGACGGGTCGGCGCTCATGATGGAGAGCATTATGCAGGATCGCCGATCGGCTGTGTACGGGCACGCGCTGAGCCTCAGGGACATCACCCGGGCGTCGCCGGATCCGGATTCCGGACTGTCGGTGGCTCCGGCTGGAATCTCGTTCCAGTCCCGTGCCGCCGAGCGGTCGAGGCACATCACCGCTTTTCATGGATCCCAAACGATCCGGCGACCCCATCGGGATCGAGTGGAAGCACTCCAGTACCCGCAAGTCCTGATCGCCCGTCACGAGGCGGTCACACAAACCGGTCGCTGCCGTGTCCGGGAAGCGTTGGGAACCCGACTCGAGCGTCCGCAACGGCAAGGACCCGCGGCAGTATGGCTTCGACTTCGGGTTGTGGACCCGGCACATCGTCCGGGAACTGATCGCCCAGCGTTTCGGAGTGACGCTGAGCCTGGCCTCGGTGGGTGCGCTCCTGGCCCGGGTCGGACTGACGCCGCAGAAGCCGCTCGAGCGCGCCTACCCACGAGACCCGGAAGCCATCACGCGCTGGCAGCGGGAGACCGACCCCGCGATCGCCTGCCAGGCCAAGCGCGAGGGGGCGGACCTCTACTTCTGGGATGAGACCGGGTTCCGGGCCGATGCGGTGCACGGCACGACCTGGGGCGCGAAGGGCCAAACACCGGTGGTCCACGTGCCGGGCCAACGCCAAGGCATCAGCGCCGCATCGGCGGTGAGCGCCAAGGGCGCGTTCTGGTTTGTAACATACCCGGGTGGCTTGAACGGGGAGGGGTTCGTGACTTTCCTGCGGCGCCTGATGCGGGGCCGACGCCAGCCCTTGCATCTGATCCTCGATAACCTGCCCGCGCACAAGACCCGCGCCGTCCAGGCCTACGTCGCCCGCTTGAAGGGCAAGCGGACGCTGCACTTCCTGCCCGGCTAGGCCCCCGAGCTGAATCCCGACGAGGGGGTCTGGAGTCATGCCAAGCGCACCGGCAACGCTCGCTGGCCGCTGCGGGCCGGTGAACATCTGGAAGATCGCATCCCGTGGCAACTGGCCGACAGGGCGGCACGGCCGGATCTGATCCGTTCGTTCTTCAGGCATCCAAGTGTTGCCTATATTACTGTCTGCTGAGTAATGTTCAAAAGAGTCTCGGCGGTGATCGACCACAAGGCCCAGGATATTTAAGGACCGACCGGGGGGCGACATCTGTGGCCCGATCCTTGCTCTTTTACCCTTCCCCGGCCTCCGTCCGGAGGCCTCGACCGGAGCGAAGCACCGGGAAGGAGGACCAACGATGCACACGGGAACCCCACGAATCCCGGTATCGCAAGCGTCAGGCTCAAGAGAGGGTGGAGCCGGGTAAACATGGAGGGAGTCGGTGTACAATCACAAAAACAAGTTCCATGAATACGAGAACCGGATGGTTTTCACCAAAGAAGTCATTCTGAATGCTTTCGAGGAAATCGGCGGGATCGCCAAGGAGCGGGGGATTCTTGTCGATATCGGCGTTTACGGTGGTTCGGCCATCGCCCTTCAATGGGAGTTTCGTCAATCGACGAGAGACGTGGATATCATTGTTTTTGGAGATCCGCAATTCCTTCGGGAAGCGGCGGCGATTGTCGCCGCCCGCCACGGTTGGCCAGAAAACTGGATCAACGATGCCGTGAAAGGATTTGTGTCTGTCCACCAAGATGTACAACTTTCTTATGAATTTCCAAGAGAGGCAGAGAGTCCCGGACTTCGCGTCTTTACGCCGACACCCGAATATATGCTGGCCATGAAGTGTATGGCGATGAGAACGGGAGCGGAAGAAAATCGCTCGGATATCGACGATATCAGGAATCTTCTCCGGATCACGGGCGTCCAGTCGACTCAGGACATCCTGACCCTTGTCGAAAAGTACTATCCGGCAAAACTGGTGACTCCGCGTACCCTGTTTGGCGTCCAGGAAATTCTGGAGTCCATGAACCAGGAACGTCAACATCCGGGTTTCGAGATGGGACGGTAATCGATGACGACCAATACCGTTTTTACTCGTCCGGAAAGCCTTTACGAATATGCTCATGCGCTGGCAAAAGGAAATCCAGATGAGTGGGCTCTTGAGGATCTTCTGGACGCTTTTTACGGAGCTCCAAAGCATCACCGGCAGGGCATGCTCGATCCTGCACCGGAACTTCTTTGGAGCCGAATCGAAAACGGAGCGGTGACTGACGCATACCTTGCCGCGACGGCGGAATATCTGGCTTGGCACTTTCGTTTTCGGAATCCCGAATGGACTCAGGATCCACGGCGGTTCCTGAAGGAACCGTGGTTCGCCACCAGGATTTCTGGTCTCAAGGCCTTGATGGCCATGGAAAGCCCGGCGGCTTTTCGAAGGCGGAATCTGTTCGTTTCCCAAAATGCCCTGTCAAGAGCGTAAGGATCCAACGGATTTCCGAATCCATCCAGAGGTTCGGGATTTCAAACGGGCAAGCCGGCGACTTTCACGATCTGATCGCCTTCCCGGGAGACCACATACAGGAACTCCTTGTTGCGGAGATGGCTCACTTTCCCGACCTTCTCGCCTTGCGGGTTGTAGATCCCGATCTGGGCCCCGACGTAGCGCTTGAAATCGTTCTCGATGACCAAAACCTGGACGGTCCCGTCATGGAGGGTCGCGAGGATCTCCTCCATCTCCTCGCGCGAGAGGTAACCCTCGTCGCTGAACGAGACGATGAGGATGGGGGCGTTCACACCCTGCAAGAGGCGTTTCAGGGCAGGACCAAACCCGGGCCGCGAGTTGAAGATGCTCTTCCGATACCGGACATCCACCCGCTTTTGGGCCACGCCATAGACCGCGGGTTTGTCCCAGCGCACCAGGGTTTCCCAGATATGGTAGTTGCCGAGATAGGAGTGCTGGTTGTAGGGGGGGTCGATGTAGGCCACGTCCCCAGAAAGGACGGGGAGGATCTCGAACACATCCCGGCCATATGCAAGACTCTTGCCGTGACGGGACCGTGGCCGGATCTGAGGTACGCGAAGCTCCAGCTCGTGATAGGCTCTTTGGGCCCACGTCTTCAAGTAGGCCATCTGGAGACCGGTCGTGGAATCGACCCGGTCGGCGGCTTCCATGAGGTTCGGCGCGTGCAGGTTCGGGTCGCTCCCCTTCTGCGTCGCCAGGCCGATCGACAGCGTCACCGTCACCTCCGCCCGCTCCTCGCCGAAGGCGTGCTCGTCGA
>JAJZNM010000064.1:4845-5581 GCA_021852325.1 Pseudomonadota bacterium | reverse complement strand
TCACCGCCTCGAGTTCCGGTTCGAGGCCTTTCGCGGCGATCGCCTCGCGGATCGCATCGATGCGCTCGCCGTTTCGGGGCTGGAAAAACCGCGACTTTACACAGAAGGTCTCCGTGAAGTAACCGGCTGTGCCCTTGAGCCGGTTGAACTCCTGCACGAGTCGCCGGGCATCATCCAGGACATCTTCGGCATCGGCCTGGACATAGCAGCGGGCCAGAGTCGCGGCGTAAGCGTTGTGGTCATTCGCGAGCACCCGATAACCCCAGGCCTTCAAGGCATGCCCCACCCGGGAGGTACCGGAAAAGAGGTCGATCACAGTCTGAACCTCGGGGGTCTTCTGGATCACCTCGAGGATGCGGGGGATCAGCGTGCGCTTGGATCCGAGATACTTGATCAAATCGGATGTCCCGGTGTCCAGCCCGTGCGTCCCCGCGGGACTGGGTGGCCAGCAACCCCCGAGGGTCCTCGTGCATCCTTGGCTTCAAGGATCATGGTCGACCCGGTGGAACGCTCCTTCCATTCGTGCCCGATCGATCCCCCGCGTTCGTGGGCCCGGTCCGGGAGCCATGGCGGCGGTCCCGGTGCCTCAGACCAACCCCTCCTGCGATGACCAGCAAGAGGAAGGCAAACCCGACGATCAGCCTGCTGCCGAAACGGTCATAGGGCGTCTCGCCCGTCTCGGGGGTGATCCGGCCGGTCAAGACGAGCGGCAAAAACGGCGGCAGCCGCCCCGTCA
>JAJZNM010000064.1:0-4835 GCA_021852325.1 Pseudomonadota bacterium | reverse complement strand
GATGAGCCCTGTGATCGCCGAGTTGTCGACGCGTGCGAGCGGCCGGCCGGTCTCGAGTGCGCGCATCCGTGCCATCTCAAACTGCTGGTCGGGACCAATCGTGTGCCCGAACCAGGCATCGTCACTGATGTTGACGAGGAACGTGGCCTGGGGCAGCGCACGTCGGATCACCCGGCCGAAGGCATCTTCGTAACAGATCGAGATCCCCGCCCACTCACCATCGATCCGGAACGGAGGTTGAGACTTTGGCCCGATCGTGAAACTCGAGTGCGGGAGATGGAAATCCTTGAGCCAGCGGCGGGCAAAGCGCGGCAGCGGGAAATATTCGCCGTAGGGAACGAGGTGATGCTTGTCATAGAACTCGGGAGGCCCGGCCCCGAGCCGCACCGCTGCGTTGTACTTGGCCCGGTCATGAAACACATAGTCGAAGACCCCGGTGATGAGGGTTGCGTGATGGTGGGCGATGACCCGGACGAGCGGGCGGATCTCGGGTTCGGCCGACTCATACCAGGTGGCGATCGCGGATTCGGGCCAGACGATGAGTCGCCCCCGGTGCCAGAGCGGTGTGCTCATGGCTTCGTAACGGGCGAGGATCGACCGCCAGGCTCCGGGCCTGAATTTCATGCGTTGGGGAATGTCCCCCTGGACGAGACTCACCCGGATCGGCCGTCCGGCCGGATGCACCCAGTGGATCGCACCGAGCGCGGGTGAAAGCAGCCACACCGCGCTCAGGATCCCGAGCGCGGCAAACCGCTCGCGCGCACGGGCCAGACGGATCGACGCCACGACGAGTCCCGCGGTCAGGGCCAGCACGAAGCTCACCCCGAGTGCCCCCAGGACCGGTGCATAGCCGAGCCCGAGCGGCACCCCGACCGCACTGTATCCAAGATCGAGCCAGGGGAACCCGGTCAGGATCCAGCCACGGATCCATTCGGCAAGCGTCCAGGCTGCCGGGAGCACGAGTGCGTAACGCAGAAATCCGGGGGCGGGCGCGAGGCGACCGGCCAACGCACCGACCGCTGCCGTGAAGAGCGCACAGGTGAGCGCGAGGAATCCGACCAGCGCGAGCGCCAAAAACAGAGGCTCGTGCCCCACGACGTAGACGCTGTGGACGATCCAGCTCACCCCGAAGCCGAAGAGGCCGAGTCCGAAAAGGAGTCCGCGGACGGCCGCGCGCCCCGGGCTCGCTCCATCCCAGAGCGCAAAGAGCGCCGCCGGAGCGAGGAACCCCAAGGCCCAAAGCCCGTAGGGGGCAAAGGCGAACACGAGGAGGACGCCCGCAACGGCTGCCAGAAGATCCTTCTGCCAAGGCCGGAGGGTCACTCCCGTCTCCCACCCCCTCATGCCGGATCAGGGGCTTTGGGAGGAGGGGGGGTGGACTTGATGCGGCGCACTTCGAGGAGCTGGATCCGGCGCCGGTCGGCCCGGAGCACCCGGAAGGCCAAGGCTCCGAAGGTGAGGGTCTCCCCGCGCACCGGCACCCGGCCCCACTGATCGACCAGGAATCCGCCGATCGTGTCGAACTCTTCCTCGGGCAGTCCGGCGCCGAAATGCCGGTTGAACTCTTCGAGGCTCGTGAGTCCCCGCACGGTGAACCGCTGGCGGCTGTGCTCGAGGATGTTGCCCTCGGTTTCGATGTCGTATTCGTCGTCGATCTCCCCCACGATCTCCTCGAGCACGTCTTCGAGAGTGATGAGACCGGCCACACCGCCAAACTCGTCGATCGCGATCGCCATGTGGTTTCGGGTGCTCCTGAACTCGCGCAGGAGCACGTTGAGCGCCTTGGTCTCGGGGACGAACAGCATCGGACGGAGGAAGTCGCGCAGCCCGAAGTGGCGGGCACGCTCGAGGTAGTGGGCGAGGAGATCCTTGGCGAGCAGGAGTCCCGTGACCTCGTCGCGGCTCGCGCCGATCACGGGATAGCGCGAATGGCCGGAATCGACGATCGTGGCCAGCACCTTCGGCAAGGGGTCCTCCTCGTGCACCACGATCATCTGCCCGTGCGGGATCATCACGTCGGCGACCTTGAGTTCGCTCATCCGGAGCACGCCCCGGAGCATGTCGCGCGCCTGCTGGTCGAACACCCCGTTCGCAAATGCCTCGTCGATGAACGAGAGCACCGCGGCGCGGTCCTTGGGTTCGCGGCCCAATAGCTGGCCGATCCGCTCGAACCAGCCGGGAGAACCAGTCTCGGGGGGGGCGTCGCCGGACATCAGGAGGCGCTCCGGGCACTTGTCTCGTAGGGATCCGGCAGGCCGAGCTCGGAGAGGAGACGGATCTCGATGGAGTCCATGCGCCGTCGTGCCGGCGCGCGCTCATGCTCGTAGCCGAGCAGGTGGAGAAAGCCATGGATCGTGAGATGGGCATAGTGGGCACGGACCGGCCGGTCCCAGGCCCGGGCTTCGGCGGCCACCCGGGGTGCGCAAAGGACGATGTCACCGAAAAAGCGCTCTCCCGGAATCCCCTGGCCCGCCGGGAAAGACAGGACATTGGTGGCGCCCGCCCGGCCCCGGAAATCCCGGTTCAGGCGGCCACCCTCGGTCTCGTCCACGAGCCTGAGGCTCACCCGGCCCGATTCCTCGAGGAGGGCACCCACATGCGCGATCCAGTTTCGGAAATCGCGCGGGGCGGGCACGCCCTCCCGGGGCACCCCGTAACTCACTTCGACGTTCATGGCCGGCCCTTTCCCTCGGCCTCCTCGTAAGCGCGGACGATGCGCTTGACGAGCGGGTGACGCATCACATCGCCACTGTCGAAGTGGACGAAGCCGATGCCTCCCACGCCCTCGAGGATGCCGAGCGCATGGCGGAGCCCCGTGCGTTCCGGATGGGGCAGATCAATCTGCGTGAGATCGCCGGTCACGACCGCCTTCGAACCGAAGCCGATGCGCGTGAGAAACATCTTCATCTGCTCGACCGTCGTGTTCTGGGCCTCGTCCAAGAGGATGTAGGAACGGTTGAGGGTGCGGCCGCGCATGTAGGCGAGCGGCGCGATCTCGATCACCGAACGGTCGAGGTAGCGGATCACTTTCTCGAAACCGAGAAACTCGTAGAGCGCGTCATAGATCGGCTTGAGATAGGGATCGACCTTCTGGGCGAGATCGCCGGGCAAAAACCCGAGCCGCTCGCCCGCCTCGACCGCCGGACGCACGAGGACCAGCCGTTCGCAACCGCCCTGCTCGAGGAGGGCCGCCCCCTCGGCGACCGCGAGATAGGTCTTGCCGGTTCCGGCCGGTCCCACGCCGAAACAGAGATCATGGTTGCGGATCGCCTCGAGGTAGGCCAACTGGTGGGCGCCGCGCGGGGTGAAGGTCCGGCTGGCCCCGGACGGTGGTCCGGGCGCACGGGCGAACCCGGCCTCTGCCTGGTCCACCGACTCGAGCGCCTCGTGGATCCGGTCGGCCTCGATCGGGCTCCGGTCGCTTTGGGCATAAAGCCCACGCAGGATCCGGCCTGCGGCCGCGACCGCCCCCGGGTCCCCGATCAGGCGGAAACGGTTGCCGCGGTTCTTGATCTCGATGCCGAGGTGGGCCTCGATCTGGCGCAGATGGCCGTCGAGGGGGCCACAGACCCGCGCCAAGCGCTGGTTGTCCAGGGGCTCGAGGACGACCTCGGCACCATGGATGCGGCTCTCGCGCTTAGGCAACCTGGGAGCGCGCTCGTTCATGTCCCGGGGAATCGAGGTCCGAATCGAAAAGATGGCCGCGCAACGAGTTGACGAGCCCTTCGGTCGCCACCACCGAAACCATTTGTCCCACGAGCCTCGCGGGCCCCTGGAAATGCATCCAGTGATTGGCTTCGGTGCGCCCGGAGAGCATCCCGCCCTGGGGATCCGTCACCCGTTCGACCAGCACGGGGAGCGTCTGGCCGACCATCCCTTGGTTCAGTGCAAGCGCGTGCGCGTCGATCAGGGCCTTCAAGCGGGCCAGTCGTTCGCCCTTCACGGGTTCCGGAACCGGATCCGGGAAGCTTGCGGCCGGCGTCCCGGGTCTTGGGCTAAAGACGAACAGAAACGACTGGTCGAACCCGACCTCGCGGACGAGATCGAGCGTCTTTTCGAAATCCGCATCGGTCTCCCCCGGGAACCCCACGATGAGATCGGTCGAAAGCGAAAGGCCGGGGCGCGCCGCCCGCAGGCGCCGTACCTTGGAGCGGTATTCGAGCGTGGTGTATCCCCGTTTCATCCGCGCGAGGATCCGGTCGGATCCGCTCTGGACCGGGAAGTAGAGATGTCCCGCGAGTTTCGGAACCTCGGCAAAGACTTCGATCAGCCGATCGCCGAACTCGATCGGGTGCGAGGTCGTGAACCGGATCCGCGCGATCCCCGGGATCGCTGCGGCATAGCGGATGAGCTCGGCGAGATCGAGCATCCGGCCCCGGTCCGGCGCCCGCCAGGCATTCACGTTCTGGCCGAGGAAGGTCACTTCGCGAACCCCCTGCCCCGCGAGCGTGTAGACCTCGGCGATCACGTCTGCAAAGGGCCGGTTGACCTCCTCGCCCCGGGTATAGGGGACAATACAGAAACTGCAGTACTTGCTGCAGCCTTCCATGATCGAGACAAACGCGGTCGGACCTTGGGCCCGGGCTTCGGGGAGCGCATCGAATTTCTCGATGGCCGGAAAGCGGATGTCGACCTGGGCGCGGCCGGTCGACTCCCGCGCCTCGAGCAGCGCCGGGAGGCGCTGGAGGGTCTGCGGACCGAAGACGACATCGATGAAGGGAGCCCGCGCGATGAGTTGGGCCCCCTCCTGGCTCGCGACACAGCCGCCCACCGCGATCCGGAGCCCGGGACGCGCGCGTTTGAGCAGGCGCCATCGGCCGAGCCGGGATAGTGCC
>JAJZNM010000083.1 GCA_021852325.1 Pseudomonadota bacterium | reverse complement strand
ACCCAACAGTCGGGCCAACAAAACATTGAGTCCGAATGCCAGACTCATCCCGCATGACCGCAGCAGAAGCACCGAGATCGTTCCCCGTGTGAACCGCTGTGTCCAAGAGTGGCTGTATTCTGACCAGGGTTTCATGGGCCACTTGCCTGCAGGAAGATCTGGGATCACTCAATCATTCCATTGTTCTGCCCACGAATCGTGGGCTGGCCTCCCTGCGAGATCAATCAGGGGGGCACGATGTAGTTCACCTTATGCATCCTGCATCCAGGTATCGTAACATTAATTCTACTGTTGTTATAAATCACGCTGCCGCCGGGAGATCTTTACGCCGCAGCAGGGACAAAGGGGGAACGCCTCTGGCGGTGAGGCGACCCAGACGGAATGCCATCGTCGCGATCGAGTGGGGAACGTGACACTGCATCGGCGCGAGACCCGCGTGGGCAGAAGCCTGTAGGTACGGCAGGCGTGGCAGGCGTTTTGAGTCGAGCGGAGTTTTTAACTGCGTAATCGCTCGCGCATCAGAAATTCGTAGGCGGCATTGCAGAGACTCGCATGATGATGAAAGCTGCGCCAATTGCTGCGCCCTTCGTCGTGATGCAACCCGAGTTCAGATTTCACAGTTCTGGGTAGTCGCTCTCGATGCGCCAATGGACCATTGCGGTCGCGACGAGGTGTTGCATCCCCAACCCCCTCTCTCTGGAGGAAGTTGCCGACTTCCTCTGGTATCTGATGCATCATCTACGCGGTCCAGTGCTCGTAGCGGGAGGCCTCGATCCACGATCCGGGCTCCTTGAGCGAGTTGCTGCGGCTGTACCCAAGGCGTAACTACTCGTCCGGTTGCAGCGTAGAGTTGACCGGGCAGGGCCATTTGGATAGCGACGAGAGGGTTATAGCCGTGATTGGCAATGGTCTGCTTTACAGCCGTTATGGGCTCAATCTTGTGGTGTTGCTGGCTTGGTGCGGATCAGTTTACCGTCAACGACATGCAAGCCACACTCTCTGGTAGCCGGATTCTCCCACCACCAACGACCTGCGCGGATATCTTGATCTGGAGAGATGGCGCGCGTGCAGGGGGCACAGCCGATGCTGGGATAACTCTGGTCATGAAGAGGGTTGTAGGGCACTTCAAAACGACGGATATAATCCCAGACTTCTTCACCACGCCAATCGGCCATGGGATTAAACTTGAGCAGTTCGTGGGCCGCATCCCATTCCCGGACGGCGAGGTCCTGCCGTGAAAGCGCCTGCTCCCGGCGCATTCCGGTCACCCAAGCCCTTTTGCCCCGCAATGCCCTCTGCAAGGGTTCAACCTTACGCATACGGCAACAGATCTTGCGCAGTTCCCGGCTTTCATAAAAGGCGTTAGGTCCGTGTTCCCGGGCATAGTCCTCCACTGTCTCGTGCACCGGAAAATACACTTGGATCGGGAGGTGGTAGTGCCCCCGGGTTTCCTGCATCAGCCGGTAGGTTTCCTCCGGCAATCGGCCGGTATCAAGGGTAAATATCTCTATCCAAGGCGCATGCTTCGCAATCAGGTCCGTGAGGACCATGTCTTCTGCCCCGAAGCTGGTGGCAAAAACCGCCGGTGCGTATGGCGCGTTCCGCAATTCGCCGAACAGGAGGAGCACATCCTGAATCCTGGTTTCTAACCTCATGGGTTCCTCACTGTCTCCCCGTATGTTGAAGGCCGGGAGCAGACTGTAATAAATCCTGTCGTATGACAATGTCCCCGAATGTCTCGCGCCTCCAGCACTGGCCGACAAACCGCTTCAGCAGGCCTCCGTTGAACTCCGAGTGGGTACCGATCCTGGATAGGATACCACCAGAGAACCTGAAGAGGAGTGGCGGTGATGGCGGAAGCGAGCGCTTTGAGGCGGCCTTGGGAATTGATGTGCCCGGTTTGTGCGGGAATTGCCTTTTCGATGTCAAGGTCCGGAAATTGACGATCATCGTGAACTTCAAGCCCGATGTACGGTTTGGGTTCCGGGGAGCATGGGTGAACATCCCGTTCATGACACCAGATCGCGTCTCCAAGGGA
Source organism: Pseudomonadota bacterium (assembly GCA_021852325.1). Classification (GTDB taxonomy): domain Bacteria; phylum Pseudomonadota; class Gammaproteobacteria; order JAKAQQ01; family JAKAQQ01; genus JAJZNM01. Next base: position 14,033 of record JAJZNM010000083.1, on the reverse strand, counting down.
CAGGTGCCGCGTGTCAGGCTCTCGGAGACGGGCTGGTGTGCCCGGTCGAATCCTCTGGAGCCGACAAGCTCGCCGACTTTACACTCCGCTTCGGGGCCATGATTTCACGTTCTATCGGGAGGTTCCCTTGCGGGCTATGGACCGGCTACGACGATGTCACAATCGTTGCTGATACCTCGTGCTGGTCCAGCATCTCCGTAACCGGGAAGCGTGATGCAACGGCGGTTTTCCGTCTCGCACGATCCCACCTGGAAGACATCTGTGCTTGGGGCCAGACCCGTGCTACCCACGACTTCTGTTCAGGCCACGTAGCTTGGGCTGGGCAGGTTTCCCGGCGAGATCATTCCGGAAGGCACGATGCAGTTCGACTGCCGCATCCTGCATCCGGGTGGTCTCGTAACATTCATGGACAGCCTGAAAAAGTCCCAGACAGCCTCGTTCGCCGGATATCGATCGGGGTATCGGCCTCTCAATCCCTTGATGCGGCTTCACCCAGTCGACATCAGCAAAGGGGTACGGTCAACAGCCACGTCACCATACTCATTCGTGTCCGTCAAGACGACACGTTTAGACAACTTCTCGTTGCGCCATCAACCGAGCTTTCGCCAACCCTCGAAGATGCAGGAAAATCACCATGGAAACTCCCGCGAAAATCGCAAAAAGCAGGATCAGTGCCACTTTTTTCAATGGTGTCAATCCAACGGGCTGAAGTGATCGCAGCGGCGGGGCCAACGGTCGCGTCACCCGCATCTCCAGTGGGAGTGAAAAAACCAACTCGCGGCGCATCTTGTACAGTTGCTTTTCCAGGCTTGCAACCTGCATGTACAGTTCCTTTTGCAGGCTTGCAACCTGCATGGTACTGAACATGAGCATGAGAGTGGAATGCCCAGAATACCTCATTGTCCCGAGTCTTCTCTGTTCGGTGCTGAGTCTTCTCTGCTTGATGTTGAGCGCGTGTAACCTGGCCTCAATGGAGGCGACTTGTGCGAGCGTCAACTTTCGTACGGCATCGAATGTGGATATGAGTCGTCTATTCGTATCCTGAGCAACCAGGTGGCCCACTTCCGTGAGCAGCTGGCGAATGATCTTGGATTGTGCAGCGGGTCCATTCACACTCAAGACGATCCCGTTACCCGGACGGAGACGGGCGACCTGGATGTCAAAAGCCTGAAGAGAAGTATGCGGTTCAGTTTTCTGAAGCCGTTTGATCGCTTCCGGAATGATGGACTTCTGGATCCATGCAGAAGCAGTATCCAGTGGAATAACCGGCAGAAACTGGTTCTTCGTTTGGCGCCCACCAATCTGGAGAATCGTGGCGTAACGGTACTGCGGAACGGACAGGAGCGTCAACGCAATTCCAGCCGCTGCCACCAGTAGAAAGGAGGTCCAGAAGGCCAGCGCATGCTTCCGGAAGATGATCCAAAGATCAACGAGATCAAAATCCTCCGGAGCCTTCCGGGATTGCTCGGCATCAATCGGGGTCGAGGACATATCGGCCATCAGAGTGGGAATGCCCCTATTACATCACACCCGAACCCTGAAGGGTGGTCAACCCGCAATCTTGGTCGCAGCAAAATCGACGATACGCCGGGCCGCCTGCCCATCCCCAAAAGGAATCTGCCAATCCACCCGTGTCTGCGTGGCCTCGAATGCACAACGTGCGATCCGGTCCGGACTGACCCCAGCCAGGCGGTTGGCTCCGATCGCAAGAGTTTCGGTCCATTCGGTGTTTTCACGCAGCGTGACGCATGGGATTCGATGGATGCAGGCTTCCTGCTGCACACCGCCCGAATCGGTCAACACCAGTGATGCACCCGACAGCAATGCCAAAAACTCGAGATAGCCCGCTCCATCCCGCAGCTGGATGCCAGCGAGACCTCGGACCCATCCTTCAAAACCGAATTCGTGCATTCGTTTCCGAGTCCTCGGATGGGCGAGAAAGAAAACCGTGAGCCCAAGGTCTTTTGCCACCCGTTCCGCTCCGGCGAGAATCCCCCGGAGATGTTCTTTGTGATCCACATTTTCCTCACGGTGAGTGGTCAGGATGGCGTAAGGGACTCCTGCGGTCCGCTCTGCGTTCCCACGACCAAACCGCTCCAGCGCCATCTCCAGGTGCGCCTGTGACGCATCTACGATCGGGTTTCCGGTTTCGACAACGACACCTTGTACGGACTCCTTTTCAAGCTGATGGCGGGCTTTGGCTGACGTGATGAACAAATAATCGGAGATATGGTCGATCATTCGGCGATTATGTTCCTCTGGCATACGCCAGTCGTAGGACCGCTCACCCGCCTCGACGTGCCCCACCCGGATGCCGAGCTTACGAGCAGCAAGCGCTCCCGCGAGATTCGTGTTGGCATCACCGCCAACCAAGACCACGCGCGGTTTCCGATCCAGAAGGACGTTTTCGATACCCTCGAGCATGGCCGCGGTCTGCCCTCCATGCGTCTTTTTTTGAGACACGCCTTCAAGCCGGTAATCCGGAACCGGAAGTGCGAGATCGGAGAGGAATTGTGCATCCATGTTCGGGGAATAATGCTGCCCGGTATGGATGACGAAATGCGGAACTTGACGCGACCGCAGCTCATGGATGATCGGAGCGAACATGACGATTCCTGGCCGCGTACCAATAATCACCGCGATTTCGGGCTTGAAAGTCCCAGGGGATATGATTTTCTCACTCACGTTGGATCACGCCTCCGGAAAAGAACAGCATTGGGCCAACCAGGGCTCAAGCGTTTCAACCGCCCGCTCCCAGTGGTATTGGGTTTCGAACGCGAGACGCCCGTTCCGGCGCATGCGCACCAGCCGATCCGGGTCTCTCAAAAGCTCCCGGATTCCATCTGCGACGACAATCGGGTTTTCCGTATCGACTCGGATACCGCAGCCGACTTCGGTGACAATCGTGCCCATCTCACCAAAGGCAGGTGCGATCACGGCCAGCCCTGCCTGCATATAAGTAAAAACCTTGCGGCCATTGAATGCACCAACCTTTTCATACAATGGATCGCGCTGATGAAGCGCAAGACCCACCTCAGCCATGGAAATCTGCTCTAGTAGTTCGCGATAGGGCATGGCCCCAAACACTTGCACATGACCTTCGAGTCCACGTTCGGCGACCTGCTCGGCAACCGGTGTTCGGTTCCGGTCACTCCCAATCAGGAGGAGCAGGAGATCAGGAATATCCCGACTGAGTATCTCAACCGCCTGGAGCGCGATGCCCAGGCCCTTGCGTTCCAGTAGGCCTCCCACGTAGCAGATGACGCGACGTCCAGCATAGGGCATGGCGAACTGGGATTTCGAAGATGGCGATACATCGTCTGCCATGGCGGGGAGATTCGGAACTACCTTCACGGAAGGATTGAAGCGGAGCAACTGACGTTCAAACCATCCCTCTTTCGAATCGATGGCCATGATCCCCCGCATGCGGACCAGGATCCGGCCCTCCACACGATACAGGAACGGGTACACGACCCGGGCCAGTAAACCAAAATACCGCGCCAGATCCCACGCGTAGTACTCCCCGCTGTCATAGAGCCAGACCACATTCCGGAAGCGCAAAGCCAGTGGGAGATGGAAGATATGGGTCGCCACGATGACGGTCGGCTGTTGACCTCCTTCAGCCAGCAGCTCCCGCAGGATCCCACGCACTTTGCGCCAGTAGCACGGCATGCTCATGATGAGCCGCCATGACTCGACTGGCGCCTGCAGTCTGACGACTGTTCTACCGGGGTCAGGAGGATCCCGACCACCATCATTGGGAACCCGTTGCCAGGTCACAAAACGCACACTGCCGCCCATGTCTCTGAACAAGCGATACAGATTCCAGAGGCGGGGGGAAGGCTCGCTGTTGAAACAAAGCATGATGATGCGCCGACCGGTCAGGGCGTTCCCGCTCATGTTCTGTGCTCCGGGTTCAGCTTTCCCGTGACGGCCATGGCCTCCTCATAAATCGCGATGATCCGCTCCGCTACCGTCGGCCATCCATAAGAGCGTCCGGCATCGCGTGCGATTGCTGCAGGGTCCCACTCCACAGCCAGCACATCCAGCAGGCGAGAGGCGAGTTCCCGAACCGCACCAGGCGGGACGAGAAATCCGTTGTGACCCGGCTTGATCAGTGGCAGGAATGCGGGAATGGTACTTCCGATCACCGGAATGCCGCAGCAAAGACTTTCCAGGACGGTGACCGGGTTGCCTTCGCCATACGAGGGAAGCACAAAACAGTTGGATGCGGCCACATAGCGTGCAACGGTATCATGAGGCTGCCAGCCGCGAAGGATCAGCCTCCCCCCGGATTCGCGTGCACGTTTCCCCAGGATCGGCCAAAGCGGCCCCGTACCGGCGACCACCAGTACTGCCTCCTGGGGTGCGGAAATGAAGAACGCTTCGACGAGATCCATCACGCCCTTCGCAACCTCCAGGTTTCCGATGTAGAGATACATCGGGCCGGCAATGGGCAAATCCAGGTCGGCACGGGCAGCGAGTCGTTCTGCGGGATGGAAGCGGGTCAGATCCACGCCATTGGGGATAATCCTCAACTGCTCGTCAGTGGCACCAAGACGCTCCAGTGGATCTCGAAAATAATCCGCTACCGCAATCAGTCTCGTTGCCCCTTGGACGACTTCGCGAGCCATGCGGAGATACCCGGGTTTGGCCAGATCTCGATAGACATCACCGGCGTGTGCGGTCACGAGTGTCGGCACGGCCGTCCCGGACACAGCCCGAACGGCGGCCAGGCCAGGTGGGCTCAACCAGTGGGCATGGACGAGATCGTAGGGTGGATCTGCCGAATCGAGCTCATGACGCACCAGGTTCGCAAGTTGCCTGCTGCGAATGGTCCTGTTTCTTGGGACATACAGGTATCCGGGCCGTTTCACCTGGCAGCCTGGGCGCATGGAAGCCGGTTCTCGCCGGCCGAGATGCCGGGCTCGCCGCTCGAGCCAGTGCGAGGGGATACCGGGCCAGAACGGGCGCGGAAACAGCACGGTTACCGAGTGGTGGGCCGCGAGGGCATGTACCTGTTCGCGTATGAAAATTCCCCGACCGGGATGATGGGGCGTTGGGAAACTCTCGGTCAGGACCAGGATCTGCATCTTGCAATTCAAGCGATGCGCTCACCAGGCTGCCGGATCAAGAGGTTCCGCCACGCGGATGCCAGCAAGAGGGCAAGCAAGAACCACAAGAACGGATCACGTTGTGTGCCCAGGGCCAACGTTTGCACGGCACACGATAATCCGGCAATCCAGAGCCCCACATGCCGGAGATATCGTTTCCGATCCTCTCCGCAACGAAGGCGGCGCTCCGCCTTCCACCCCAGCCAGAAGATCAATCCAATCGACAGGACCCACGCGAGACTGGAGGGAATGCCGCTCTCGTCGGCAACCGCCACGAATCCATCATGAGGGCCTTGATCTGGGCTGGAGATCGGGAACAGGAGGTTCGGTGGCATAGATCGTGAAACATTTGCTGGGCCTACGCCGAGGAGGGGATGCACCCAGGCCATACGCAGCCCACCCAACGTCAGATTCAGCCTTTCGCTGCCCAAGGCGCCGATCGAATGCTCTGCTTGGGAGACTTGTTGCTCAACCCGTGCGAGATAAAGCCCTCCTCCAACCGCAGCAATCACACAGAGCAGCCCAATAATGACGAACATGAGCCGGCTTGCGCGCGATCCGGCACGCGGGATCATCCACCAGCCTGCGAGGACGAGAATCACCATCAACCCGATCAATCCGCCTATCGAGACCGTTCGGCCAATCCCGGCAACCAGCAGCAGGCACGCAATACCGGAGAGTGTTCGCTGCCTCAAGGTCTCGGCCGTGGCGAACCAGACCAGCGCCAACGCCAAGCCGATATTGAAGGCGAAGGCCGTAAAGTTGGGGTCGCCGAGTCCAGCATCGGCTCGCATCACGACCCCATGCGCGACCGCGCTGGCCCGCAGGTAACTCCCGATCCGGTCCAGTAGCCCACTCACCATCATGAAGGCCAGAATGGCTAACGCACCTGTCAAGATCCGCTCGACGCCAGCTTGCAAGTGCTCATCACCCACCAAAACCTGCGTCAACACAAAAAACATGGCAATCCTGACCAGGTACACGCCATAGAGCATCAGGGACGCCTGATGCAGGGGATTGTCCCATGAAGCCATGAACACGAGTGCCCCGAACAGAACCAAGAAAAACCAGATCAGGCTCAGATTGCCGCTGACCGCGGGCAAACGACCTCGTAGAAAAATAACCCACGCGAACAAGACGACAATCGTCATGACGGGAACCAGAAACTGGTGGTGCCCAGGCATCTGCAAAGCGAATAGCCGGGTCGGGATGCACAGCGCCAGCGTCAACAGGTAAACCGCGCCCCGGACTGGAGTGCGCGGTATAGCCGACTGCGAATCCTGGACGAGGGAGCAAGCCATCGATACTGCCGTCACCAGCAAACGCGCGGATAGATCTTGGCCTGGTCAATCTCGTTCTGGTATCGAAGAACCCGTTCCAACATGTCCTGGATCACACCGGCGCTCATATAATGCGGCTGAAGTCCCAGCTCCATCAGGCCGCTGTGTGCGGGCTGATAAAAATGCTCCTCGGCTTCCTGGCGGGGGTTTTCCAAATGCTGGATCTCTACCTTGAGCCCGAGGGCACGTCCGGCTTGCTGCACGAGTCCAGCCAGTTCATTGATGGTAAAACATTCCGTGAATTGATTGAGGATCCTGAGTTCCCTGTTCCGGACAGGGTGCGTTGCCGCCAGTTCGACACATTGCAGGGTATCGAGCAAGTTGAGATAGCCCCGCGTCTGGCCTCCCCTCCCGTAGACCGTGAGTGGGACTCCAGCTGCTGCCTGGACGAGAAAGCGGTTGACGACCGTGCCAAACAGGTCATCGTAGTGAAAATTGGGAGCCAAGCGATCGTCGCGGTCGGCTTCCGGCGTGGACAGCCCATAAACCGGCCCTTGCATGAGATCGGTGACCCGGATCTTCCACATCCTGACATAAAACCAAAGCAGGTCCGTGTCCATAATTTTAGTCGTGTGGTACAAGCTGCCTGCCTGGCGAGGAAACAGGAAACGATCCTTCCGTCCCTTATGTTCAATCTCGATCCAGCCTTCCTCGATCTCGATCTGGGGTGTCCCATATTCACCCATCGTTCCGAGTTTGATCAGATGGCAATCCGGGGTTTCCTGGTGCAACGCCCAGACGACATTCAGCGTCGTCATCAGATTGTTGCGCAAGGTGAGGGCCGCTTCAGGATAGCCACGCATCGAGTAAGGAGCGGACGGCTGCTCGGCGTAATGGATCACGACTTCGGGTCTCGATTCCCGGAAGACCGATTGGAGAAACGGGTAGTCCGCGCAATCGCCCACGCGGAACGCGATCTTGTGACCGGTCACTTCCCGGAAAATCTCGATCCGTTGCTCGAGGTCAGGGTTCGCCATCAGCGGCTCCGAGCGGGTCTGGAGCGCCAAGGTCCGGCGGAGATAGTTGTCGACGGCAACCACTTCGTGTCCACGGGCTGCAAAGTGCATGGCTGTCGGCCAGCCGAGATATCCATCGGCTCCCAGAATCAAGACGCGCATGGATCCCCCGCTCCCACCGCTTGGCCAGACCTCCTGACGAGGCCCATCTGAACCAACAATTGGCGGATGGATTCCGGATCCAGCCTAGGCTCATCGCGTGAAACATAAGGTGCCTGGATGGTGCGCCGGATCGTATGGGGATAGTCATAGTCGATCCCCTGATACACTGGGCGGAATGCAGGCAACACGACGAAGAAATCCCGTAGCTCGTGCGTGCGCAAGGTTTCGGTTTCTGTCATCAGTTCTTCCATCAGTTTCTCGCCCGGTCGGGGTCCCACTTCGGTGATGGCAATGTCTTCGGGGCGATACCCATACCGAGGCGCCAACGCTTCAATCATGACACGGGCCAGATCCTCGATCGCCAATACGGGCATTTTCGTGATGAAGACCTCACCGCCTCGGGCAAGCGGAACCGAAGAGAGCACCAATCGGACCGCCTGTTCGCAGGTCATCACAAACCGCGTCATCTGCCGGCTCGTGATCGTAACCGGACCACCCCGGGAAATCTGTTCGGCAAACACCTCGGTGACCGATCCCCGGGAACCCAGAATGTTCCCGAAGCGGGTCGAGGCAAAAACGGTCTGTCCGCCACTCGCGTTGGCCGCCGTCATCAACCGCTCTCCCATAAGCTTGGATGTTCCCATGACGTTGGTCGGATTGACCGCCTTGTCTGAACTCGTGAACAGGACACGCGCCACACCCGCTTCGGAGGCCGCCTCAATGACGGATTCGAGACCGTAGATATTGGTTCGCACCGCCTCAAAGGGGGCTTTTTCACATTGGTAGACATGCTTGTAGGCGGCACCGTGCAAGACCGTGTCGGCGCCCATGAACAAACGTCTTAGCGCGAACCGGTCCCGGATATCCCCGAGCAGAAAACGGGCGCGGGGTTCATGTACCCAGCGGGCCTCCATCCGGAAAATGCCATCCTCATTGTTGTCAATCCCGAGTACTTCCCCTTGAAAGGGTTGCTCCGGACCGACGAGTTCCTCGACGAGCCTCGCGCCGAGCGTGCCACAGCATCCCGTGACGACCACCTTGCGTGCATTTCGCCAGTATGCTTCGATCACATCGCGCCCCCCCGAGTTTCACCGTTTGGCCTGTCTGGATTGCTCACACGTACCTCATGGTCGCTGGGCTCAACAGGCGCTGCGGATCATACCGGTCACCCGGGAACGGGAACCGGCCGAGGATCCAGCACCGGGGCGGCCAGCGAAAATCAGGAAACGGGGAGGGAAAAGCTGTACGGGTCATATCGTGTGTTGTCGGACCACGCCAACACCCGCATTATTGTGATCCATACCGCCTCCCAGCCCGAGTACAAGAAAACACCCCCGCCCGCCTTGGCTGGCTCTCGGAGTCAGCGTGGCGCGATGCGGCAATTTTAACCGAAACCTAACGGCGTTATGGACTGCTCGACCTGGAAGCGTTCGCTCCCGCCCTGTCCGTACCGGCTCGCAGGCCAAGTAGAGTCGATGCTCCCGCATGCGTTCTGCTGGAAACACGGATTGAAGGACCAGCCAAAACACTGCTATCATGCGGGCGTCCGGGTGATCGGGTCGTCACCCCACCCGGTTGCCCGAGCCCACCTGGCCACTGCTTTGCTCCCATGAACCAGCCCACCCGCCCGTCCCTCCGCCTGACGCCCTTCCGCGCGCTCTGGATGGGCATGGCCTGGGGAGGACTCCTGGTTGGCGTGCTCTTCCTGGTGCTGCTCGGCCAATCGCATTCGGGGCACCCAGTGGCGCACGCCCGGATGGCTGAACCGGCATTCCACCTCGAAAACCAGCTCGGCCAGCCCGTTTCCTCACTGTCGTTCCCGGGGCGGATCGAGATCGTGAGCTTCATTTCACCCTACTGCCGGCAAGCCTGTCCCCTCGTGGCCCACCACTACGTCGAGTACGCCCAGGCCATCCGGGAAGCCGGCTGGTCCAGAAAAGTGGTGCTCCTCTCCTTCAACCTCGATCCGAGACGCGCCTCGCCCGAGACCCTCCGGAAGTTCCAGCGCGCCTTCGGCTGGAATCCCCGGAACCTCGCATGGGAGTTTCTCACGGGCAGCCCCCGGGCGATCGACCAGGTGGTCAAGGGCGGCTTCAAGGTCTGGTTCGGATTCGAGCCCGCGAGCACTCCAGGCGGCCCCTCGGGCTCGCCGCCCGCACTCATCATCGAAAATCCGCTCAATCCCACGGGTGCCATCCCGGACCCGGCACACGAGGATCCGCTTGAAATCTATGGACCCGGGCATCACCTGCGCAAACTCTACCAGAGCGGATCGCTGGTCTCGACCGGGCGCCTCATGAAAACGCTCTTCGGGCTGATCCCTCACGGAGCCGCCCCCAAACGCGCCTGATCCCGCCTCCGGTCTCGCGGCCGTTCAGGTCTTGCCGCCGATATACCCCTGAAGCTCCTCGATCAGCCCCTCTCGTTCGGCCAAAAGCATCTTCACGATGTCGCCGATGCTGACGAGTCCGGTGAGGCGCCCCTCCGAGAGGACCGGCAGATGCCGGATCCGCCGCTCGGTCATGAGGGTCATGCAGGATTCGATCGGGGTGTCCGGGCCGACCGTCACGGGATCGGGACTCATGAGCTCGCGCACCATCGTCTGCCTCGAGGTGAGCCCGTGGAGCACCACCTTGCGGGCATAATCGCGCTCGGAAAAAATCCCGATCAGCCGTCCCTCATCGACCACGGCAAGTGCACCGATGTCGTGTTCCGCCAGGATCTCGAGCGCCCGATAGACACTCTCCGCCGGACCAATCTGGAAAACCTGCTCGCCCTTTCGGGCCAGAACGTGGCGCACCTCATACATGGCTCACTCCAGGCGGCTCCGTTCGAGGGATTATAGCGCTCCCTGTGGGTTGTGCCCAAGGATCCCACGCCTGGATATCCCAACCCGCCTATAATGATGCACTTGAACATGAAAGCCCAGCCGTCCCGAAAATCCATGCCCCGCCCTGCGCCTCAGGGGCGACCCGAGCCCTTCCCGGCGCGAACGGGCAGACCCCTGACCTTTTACAAGATGCACGGGCTCGGAAACGATTTCGTCATCTTTCACGGGGAGGCTCCCTTGAGTCCCGAGGCCATGCGCAAGGTGGCGGACCGCAGGCAGGGAATTGGCTGCGACCAGGTCCTCTTCTTCCATGACCTCGGCCCGGGCGTCTTCCAGTACCGGGTCTTCAACGCCGATGGCAGCGAGGCCGAGCAGTGCGGAAACGGCCTGAGGTGCCTCGCACGGCTGGCTTATGACCTGGGCGCCCCGGAAGATGCCGAACTCCGCTTCGAAGGCCCGGGCGGCATCCACCGGGCACGCCATGTGGACGGAGAGCGGATCCGGGTCGACATGGGCGTCCCGACGCTCGATCCCCGTTCCATTCCCTTCATGGCCCCGGCGCGCAGGGCGAGCTACCCGATCGATGTGAGCGGAATGGAGTTCACGGTGGGTGCGGTGTCCATGGGCAACCCCCATCTCATTCTGCGGGTCCAGAATCTCGAAACCGCGCCGGTCGCCAAAATCGGCCCGGCCCTCGAAACCCATCCGCGCTGCCCGGCCCGTGCCAATATCGGTTTTGTCGAGATCCACTCCCGTGAACTCATCCATCTCCGGGTGCACGAACGCGGAGCAGGCGAGACACGGGCCTGCGGCAGTGGTGCCTGTGCCGCAGTCGTCTGGGGTCAACTGATGGACTGGCTCGACCCCAGGGTCGTGGTCCATCTGCCCGGTGGCACGCTCGTCGTCGAGTGGACGGGCGATGGCAGCCCGGTTTACATGACCGGACCGGCCACGCCGGTCTTTTCCGGAGTCATCGAACCTTGAACGAGCACCATCCCGCCCCACTGGATCTCCTCACCCCGGAAGAGCAGGCGGTGGCCGATTACCTCCTCGAACATCCGGATTTCTTCGAGCGGCACGCCACGTTCTTCAGCCAGATCAAGATCCCGCACGCACTCCCCACAGGAACCACCTCGCTCATCGAGCGGCAGGTGGACATCCTGCGCCAGCAGAACCAGAAACTGGAACGCCGGCTCACCGAGCTCATCGAGGCCGGGCGCGCGAATGACCACCTGCTCGCGCGCTTGCACCGGGTAGGCCTCTATTTTCTGGAACTCGAACCCAGCCACCACGAGCCGTCCATGGAGACGCTCGCCGAGCACCTCGCGGTCGACGCCGTCATGGCGGCGGTCTGGACGAAAACCCCGCGCCGGTTTGAGACCTTCCGCAGGCTCGAGGAGCGCCCCCAATCCCTCCTGCCCGATCATTGGGGCACCGGTCACCCGTATTGTGGGAGGATGGGCGAGGCGCTCGGCGAGTATCTCTTCGGGGCCCGGCATGCCGACCTGAAATCGATTGCCCTGGTGGCCCTGGGGTTCCCGGAGTCCGAGATCGGCTTCATCGCGCTCGGACTGACCGACCCGGACCATTTCCGCCCCGGACTCGGCACCCAGTATCTCAACCGGCTTGGAGAACTCGTGAGTGTGGCGCTCGGCCTGAGACCGGTGCTGTGAATCCGAGTTTCGCCGATCCGATTGAGCGCTTCCTCTCCGAACTCACCCGGACCGGCGAGCGGGCGGCCAAGACGGTTTTGACCTACCGCCAGACGCTCACGGCGCTCGCCACCTTTGCGGATGCCCAGGGCCTCGCGGACTGGAATGGACTCGATTCCGAGGGGCTCAGGCAGTGGCTCGCGAGCCGCTCGCGCTCCGGGATCGGGGCGCGGACACTCGCCCGTGATCTCTCGGCCATCCGCAGTTTCTACCGCTATCTCCTGCGCCACAAAGCCGCCACCCGCAATCCGGGGACCCTCGTGCGTCCCCCGAAGGGCCCGCGACGCCTGCCCCAAACGCTCGATGTCGACCGGATGGGCGAGGCCCTCGGCCACCCGGCAGAAACCCCTGACCGGGTGCTCGATCAGGCCATCCTGGAACTCTTCTATTCCTCGGCACTCCGGCTCGGCGAACTCGTGGCACTCGATGTAGAGGATCTCGACTTCGATGCGGGACTCGTCCGTGTGACCGGGAAAGGCAGCCGCGAACGGCTCGTGCCGGTGGGCAGCCGTGCATTGATGGCCCTCCGCGCCTGGCAGCCGGTGCGCGCGGGCTGGGTGGCTCCGGGCGAATCCGCACTCTTTGTGACCCAGCGGGGCACCCGCATCGCGCACCGCACGGTGCAGGCGCGGCTGAGCCGCTTCGGCGTCCGGGAAGGCGTGGGGGTCCATCTCCACCCGCACCTCTTCCGCCATTCCTGCGCGAGTCATCTGCTCGAATCGAGCGGGGATCTCCGGGGTCTCCAGGAGTTCCTCGGCCACCAGCATCTCACAACCACCCAAGTCTATACGCATCTCGACTTCCAGCACCTGGCCTCGGTCTACGACCGTGCCCACCCGCGTGCACACCGGCGCAGTTCCCCATCCTCCAAGGGCAACCGATGAACACCCCGATGCCCGCCTTCGAGGGCACCACGATCCTCTGTGTCCGCCGCGGCGGGCGGGTCGCCATGGCCGGGGACGGACAGGTCACCTTCGGTCAGGTCGTGCTCAAAGCCAATGCGCGAAAGATACGGCGGCTTTACCAGGATCGCGTCCTGGCCGGATTTGCCGGCGGCACCGCGGATGCCTTCACGCTCGCGGAACGGTTCGAGGAGAAACTCGAGAAACACGGCGGCCAGCTCGCCCGGGCTGCCGTCGAACTCGCACGGGACTGGCGGAGTGACCGCATCCTGAGACGGCTCGAAGCCATGCTCGCGGTCGCGGACCAGGAGCGCTCGTTCCTGATTTCGGGCAACGGGGATGTCCTCGAGCCGGAAGCGGGGCTCATCGCGATCGGCTCGGGCGGACCCTACGCCCAGGCGGCTGCCCTCGCCCTCCTCAACCACACGGAACTCGATGCACGCGAGATCTGCGAGGCGGCTCTCGGCATCGCGGCCGGCATCTGCATCTACACGAACCACGAGATCCGGGTCGAGGAGCTCGGCGGACCCGCCCGGCCGGATGCCGGAAACCCGGCCGACTGACGACTGTCCCGAACCCCCAAGGATCCCGACCCATGCCCACCAATCCGATGACCCCCCGCGAAATCGTGGCCGAACTCGACCATTACATCATCGGGCAGGATGATGCGAAGCGGGCGGTGGCGGTCGCCCTGCGCAACCGCTGGCGCCGTTCCCAGCTCAGCCCGGAACTCAAGGCCGAGGTCACGCCCAAGAACATCCTCATGATCGGCCCGACCGGGGTCGGGAAGACGGAAATCGCGCGGCGCCTCGCCCGCCTCGCCCGTGCGCCCTTCCTCAAGGTGGAGGCCACGAAGTTCACCGAAGTGGGCTACGTGGGGCGCGACGTCGACTCCATCATCCGCGATCTCACCGAGACCGCAGTCAAAATGGAGCGGGAACAGGCTTTCCGAAGGGTGGCCCCACAGGCCGAAAGTCGCGCCGAGACCCGGATCCTCGACGCCCTCATGGGAGGTAG
>JAJZNM010000013.1 GCA_021852325.1 Pseudomonadota bacterium | reverse complement strand
CCGGCTCTGGACCCAGAGCCAGCCCAGCGCATCATCCGGCCTCCCGAATGAGGATTTCAGTCACAACGAGTTCGTGCTCGGCCTCGCGACTACACTCACCCTGTTCGAGCTGGATCTGGAAGCCGCCCGCATCGCGGGCGATGATACCTACAGTGTCTCGGTCGGCCTCAACTTCTGAATGTCCAAGGATCCAGCGCGCGAATGAGCGCCATCCTGACATTCAGCGTACAGTAATCCTTGGATGTAACCCACCGCGCACCCTTACATGGTTCCCCATTTCAGCGATCATGCCGCCAATGAACGGACCTTCCTGGCCTGGGTCCGGACCGTCATCGCGCTCATGGCTTTCGGGTTTCTGATCGAGAAGTTCGACCTGTTCCTGCGCTATCTGGCACACGCCATCCACGGACGCATCGGCCTGAGTCACGCACCGCTCATGCACCTCGTCGGCGAGGGTATCGTCGCACTCGCCATGTTGATGCAACTGCTTGCGAGCTATCGATATTTTGCCAACCGTCGTGCGATCCTGCAGACCGATGAAGTTGCGACGCATAGCGGACGCTCTGAGATGCTCGTCACTGCGCTGCTGATCGTGATGGGAGCCCTCTTGCTCGTCTTTCTCGAGGTCACACACTGAAGCATCGGTCGCGTTATAATGGAGGCGATGGACATACAGTCAATCTCCTCCAATCTTTCATACTTCGGGCCCTTTCCCCCTCTGATCCCTCTTTCTGACACCCGCACTCAGCAGGCGGCGTAATGGGCGGGCGCTCACGGCCAGGCCAGGTCCTCCCGGAGTCGGTATGGTCCAGGGCCGACAAGGACGTGGTCGGCACCAGTCTCGGACACTCCCGTCTCTGGTTTAGCCTGGGGCAAGGACTGCTCAACGAGGTCTTCTACCCTCGGGTCGACATCCCGCAGATCCGGGATCTCAACTTCGTGGTCTCCGACGGCAAGGGATTCTGGATCGATCTTCGGCAGAATGCTTCCTATAACCTTGAAGAGGTTGAACCCGGTATCCCGGCGCTCATTTACCGCCACCATCATCCCCGTTTCACCTTGACGTTGCGGGTATGCCCGGATCCTGTCCGGGATGCCATCCTGATCGATTACAACCTCGCCTCGCGGGAGGCACTCGAGCTTTTCTTTGTCCTGGCCCCGCGCGCTGGCAACACGGACCAGAACCAGGTCGGAAGCGTCTTTTGGCGAGGACTGCACCAGGTGATCGGCGCCCAACAGGGACCCTTCGGGCTAGCCCTGGCCGGATGCCACGATGGCCGCGACGCGCTGTCACGACTCCAGGTGGGAATCCTCGGTCAGTCGGATGCCTGGCGCGACCTCGAGGCACATCACACCCTCACCCACGAAACCCCGCAAGCGGGACCGGGTGTCCTGACCCTGGCCGGGGCACTCACGTCCCAGGGAACGCTCGCGATCGGATTCTCGAGCTCGATGTCTGCCGCCTCGACCCTCGCCCGAAGCAGCCTGACCGAACATTTCGAAAAACCCTGGCAACATTTCCTGGATAGCTGGCGTGCCTGGAAGGCCGACCTCGACATCCTGAAGGATGCAGGTCCCGAGTTCTGCCCAACCCTCGCGCGTTCGCTCCTCGTCCTCAAAGTCCACCAGGATCGCAGCTTCCCGGGTGCCATGGTCGCAAGCCTCAGTACCCCATGGGGAGAATCCAGCGTGACGTCTGGGGGTTACCACCTCGTCTGGCCACGGGATCTCGTCGAGAGCGCGATGGCATTCCTCATTCTCGGCCAGCCCGGCGAGGCCCACCGGGTCCTTTCGTATCTCATCGCAACCCAGCAGCCGGATGGCCACTGGTTCCAGAACCAGTGGCTCGGTGGCCGTCCGTTCTGGCAGGGGATCCAGCTCGACGAAGCAGCCTTTCCCATCCTCCTCGTCGGATTCCTCCGCTCGGCCGGCGCGCTTGGTTCGATCGATGTCGCCCAGATGGTGCGGCGTGCGGTGACCTTCATCCTCAAGAACGGGCCCTCGACCGACCAGGACCGCTGGGAGGAAGATGCGGGCATCAATCCTTTCACCCTCGCGGTCGTCATTGCCGCGCTGGTCGAGGGGGCTGACCACTTGGACTCCAAGGAAGCGGATTTCGTACTGGCCGTGGCCGACGAGTGGAATGCGAGCATCGAGGAGTGGTGTTATGTCCGGGATACCGAGCTCGCGCGGAAACATGGGGTCGACGGCTATTATCCGAGGATTGCGCCTCGCGATGCCCTGAGAAATCGTTCAGCCCTCAATCAAAGACTCTTGATCCACAACCGAGCGGACAACGACTCGCCACCTGCAGCGGACCAGGTCGCGCTCGATTTCCTGCAGCTCGTCCGCTATGGCTTGAGATCCGCCAAAGATCCCAGGATCCAGTCGAGTGTCCAGATCGCCGATGCGCTGCTCAGCTCCCCCACTCCCTCCGGAACCGTCTGGCATCGCTATAACGGCGATGGATATGGAGAACACCCGGATGGCCGATCCTTTGATGGGAACGGCATCGGCCGCGGCTGGCCGCTTCTCGTCGGTGAACGGGGTCATTATGCCCTTGCCGCCGGCGAGGATCCTTTGCCCTACCTCAAGGCGATGGCGGCCATGACCGGACGCGGGGGGCTCATTCCCGAGCAGATCTGGGATCAATCCGCCCTGCCCGAAGCCGGACTGGAACCCGGCAAGCCCTCCCGCTCGGCCATGCCTCTCGTCTGGGCGCACGCCGAGTTCGTCAAATTGCTGGCCAGCCGGATCCGGGGCACGGTCATTGACCAGCCCTCTGCCACAAGGAAACGGTATGGCGGCAAGATCCCTGCACGCCGCTACGTCGGTTGGTCGTTCAGCATCCAGCGGGAAACGATGATCCGGGGATACCCCGTTCGGATCTTCCTCCAGGCACCGGCAACGGTCCATTACGGACTGGGCGGTTGGGAGAAACCGACGGACGTCGCTACCCGTGACAGCGGCCTCGGGCTCCACTATGTCGACCTCCCGACGGAATCCCTCACAACCGGGCAGCAGGTGGTGTTCACCTTTCGGTGGTCGAACGGCCGCTGGGAAGGCCGCGACTTTTCAATCGGCATCGCCCCGGACGGTTGAGCCGCTTTTCAACTGGAGAGAGTCCCGCCATGAAACCACTTGATGTCATCCAGGCATCCCGCCAGAGCCTTTGGCTCGACAACATCCGTCGTGGCATGCTCGTGAGCGGGACACTCGATGAATACATCAAGACGCTCGGCATCCGCGGCCTGACCTCGAATCCCACCATTTTCGATCACGCCATCGCGCAAAGCAGTGACTACGACGAGGCCATCGGTAGATACGATCCCTCGCGCGGTGCGACAATCGAGGACTTTTTTTTCACCCTGGCCATCGAGGACCTCCGGAACGCGGCCGACCGGTTTCGTCCGATCCATGAGGCAAGCCACGGAACCGATGGTTTCGTGTCGCTCGAGGTTTCTCCACGCCTCGCGGACGACACCCCAGGCACGCTGGCCCAGGCCCGGAAACTCCACCAGGCGGTTGGCCGGGAGAACCTCCTGATCAAGGTTCCCGGGACGCTGGCCGGCATCGCCGCCATCACCGAACTCATCGCCGATGGCATCCCGGTCAACGTCACGCTCCTTTTTTCCGAATCCCAGTACCGCGCGGCTTCGGAAGCTTACTTCAAGGGTCTCGAGAAGCGCTTGGCGCGAAAACAACCACTCGACATTGCGTCCGTAGCCTCCTTGTTCATTTCCCGCTGGGATACGCTTGCCGCTTCGCGCAAACTCAAGGGTGACCCGAACCGCCTGGGATTGGCGATTGCCCGGACCTGCCTTCTCGCCCACGAGACGCTCTACGAATCCCCACGCTGGCTCCCCCTCGCAAAACACGGTGCCCATCCCCAGCGGCTGCTCTGGGCTTCGACTGGGACCAAGGACCCGGCCTTGTCACCGACCTACTATGTAGACCGTCTGATTGCCCCACAAACGATCAATACCGTTCCAGAAGCCACACTCCTCGCGTTCGCCGCTTCGGGCGATCCCCAGCCACTCATGCCATTGGCCGAGGCACAGGCCCTCCTCGAGCGCGCCAAGCGTGCCGGGGCGGATCTCGAAGCGTGGGGCCATGAGCTCCAGCTCAAGGGCCGCGACGCTTTCATCCAGTCATTCGACGACCTCCTCGGCCGTCTCACCGAAAAGACCCGGAGTCTCGGTCGCAAAACCACGCCCCATAAGCTCCTCGACGACTATCAGGGACCCGAACACGATCCAGTCCGGAACGCACTCGCCACGCTCAGTGACCAAAAGCTGGGCAGCCGCCTCTGGCAGCGCGATTTCACCCTGTGGCAACCGTCGCCCGACGAAATTGTCAACCGCATGGGCTGGCTCGAGACACCGCAATATATGATGGAGCACCTTTCAAGGCTCGAGACCTTTGCAGAATCCGTCGTCGCGGATGGCATCCGCGAAGTGCTCTGGTGTGGCATGGGTGGATCGAGCCTGTTTCCACTGGTGGTCGAGGAAGCCTGGAAGAACCCATCGGCTCCCAAGATCCGGGTCCTCGACACAAGCCATCCGGTGACCCTGAAACACGTGTTCGACACCTACGATCCCGCGCGGACCCTCGTTGTGATCGCGTCGAAATCGGGCACCACACTCGAAACCCGTTCCCAACTCGAACTGTTCTGGTCCCGGCACCCGAACGGTTCACGCTATGTGGCGATCACCGATCCCGGCACCGAGCTCGACAGACTGGCCACATCCCGGGGATTCCGGGCCGTTTTTCAGAACGATCCCAATCTCGGCGGCCGCTACTCGGCCCTGTCTTACTTCGGCCTCGTGGCCCTGGCGTTGAAGCAGGAACCGGTCGCTCCCGTCCTGCATGCGGCTCAAGCCATGGCTGAAGCCTGTGCACCCTGTGTGCTGGCAGGAGAAAATCCCGGCCTCGTCCTGGGTTCCGTACTCGGCATCCATGCCCAGCACGGCCGTGACAAATGCACCTTGATCCTGCCTGAGACACTGAGCCGCTTTGGAGGCTGGCTCGAGCAACTCCTCGCCGAATCGACTGGAAAGTCCGGGCGCGGCATTATTCCAGTTGCAGGCGAGGCACTCGGCAAACCTGACTGTTATGGAACCGATCGTCTTTTTATCTCGCTGGCTGGAGACAGCTCCGGGCTGAGTCCTCTCACCCGCTCGGGTCAGGCAGTCTTGAACCTCCCCTGCCTCACGCCGGAACGTCTCGGCATGGAGGTGTTCCGCTGGGAGTTCGCCACCGCGGTGGCCGGGCATCTCCTCGCCATCAACCCGTTTGACCAGCCGAATGTGGAAGCGGCCAAAAAAGCGGCTTGGGAACGGCTGACTCAAGGTGGTGACCCGGTACCGGTCGAACCCCTCTCTCACGCGCTCGGGTCGATCCATGCCGGCGACTACCTGGTGTTGCAGGCTTATATCGACCTCGAGTCCCCGCTCATTCCGAAGTTGGAGGAGATCCGGCTCGCACTCCGTGACCACTACCGGGTCGCCACCGCATTCGCGATCGGACCACGCTATCTTCATTCAACCGGACAGCTCCACAAAGGCGGGCCTGGGAGCGGTGTGTTCATCCAGTGTACAGATGGATTCGAGGCCAGGGTTGATATCCCGGGCCGCTCCTTCGGATTCCGGGAACTCATCCAGGCACAAGCCGACGGCGATTACGCTGCGCTCAAGGCGCATGGAATGCGGGTGTTCAGGGTTCCCACGGAAGCTCTCCTCTCCTGGCATTGAGTCTTCCGGCACCTTTTTTCCTGGCATCCTAGCGGAGGTTCGACGATGGAACTTGGTCTGATCGGTCTCGGCCGCATGGGCACCCATATGGCTGAACGGCTCCTGCGACACCACCATACGGTTGTCGCATTCGACATCGATGCCCATGCCGTCCAGGCACTGGCCGGCAAAGGCGCGCATCCCGCATCCAGCATCCAGGAGCTGATCGAAACGCTCAAGCCCCCCCGTGCGGTCTGGCTCATGATCCCTGCGGCCCTCGTCGACCCAACGATCGAGAAGATCGTTCCCCATCTCGCACGGGGCGACATCCTCATCGATGGTGGCAACTCCTTCTATCAAGACGATCAGCGCCGTGCGACCAGACTCGGTACCCAGGGCCTCCACTACCTCGATGTCGGTACCAGCGGCGGGATCTTCGGACTCGAGCGCGGCTATTGTCTCATGATCGGCGGAAACCCGGCGGCCTGCGCCCGCCTGGAACCCATTTTCGAGAGCCTGGCACCGGGCCGGGATACCGTCTTGCGGACTGCGGCCCGGAAACAGTCGCCACCCACCCAGGCGGAGGCTGGCTACCTTTACTGTGGACCGAGCGGAGCCGGACACTTCGTCAAGATGGTCCACAACGGGATCGAATACGGCCTCATGGAAGCCTACGCGGAAGGGTTGAACCTTCTGAAGCACGCGAACATCGGCTCCCATCCCGTGGCCCAGAATGCAGAGACGACCCCGCTCAAGAACCCGGATGCGTACCGCTACGACTTGCCGCTCGCCGATATTGCCGAAGTCTGGCGGCGTGGCAGCGTGATCTCGTCGTGGCTACTCGATCTTGCGGCTGACGCCCTCGCCCGGGATCCCGCACTCCAGGCCTTTCAGGGTCACGTATCCGACTCCGGAGAAGGCCGCTGGACACTCCAGGCAGCGATCGAAACGGGAACCCCGGCCCCTACTCTCGCCAGCGCCCTTTTTTCCCGCTTCGATTCGCGGGGCGAAAGCGATTATGCGCGGCGGCTCCTCTCTGCCCTGCGGAGCGAGTTTGGTGGCCATGCCGAACTGCCTCGGGGTCAGTCATGACCGGGGTTTCAGACGCGTTCGTGCTGTTCGGTGCGAGCGGCGATCTCGCGGAAAAGAAGATCTTTTCCGCACTCGGCAGACTCGAAGCCTCCGGGGCGCTGCCACCGCGATTGTTCGGTGTCGCAAAAAGCGGATGGCAGGTCGAGCAACTGCGCGACCGGATCCGCTCCAGCCTGAAAGCCCATGCTCCCGATCTCGGTGCCCCCGTGGTCGAGGCCCTGTGCCGGAAGTTTGACTACCTCGACGGCGACTACCGGGACGAGAAGACCTTCAAGACCCTGGCCACCCAGCTTGGCCAATCGGTCGCACCCCTGTTCTACCTGGCGATTCCACCCAGCCTGTTCGGCTCCGTGGCAGACCTGCTGAAAAAGAACCATCTCACCCAGAACGCGCGTCTCATCGTCGAGAAGCCATTTGGTCGCGACTTGGCATCGGCCATCGAGCTCAACCGGACGCTCCTCGGCATCGTACCGGAAGAGCGCCTGTTCCGCATCGACCACTATCTCGGGAAGGATCCGGTACTCAATCTCGTCTATTTCCGGTTCGCCAACAGCTTTCTCGAACCGGTATGGAACAACCGCTATATCGACAACATCCAGATCACCATGTCTGAGAAGTTTGGCGTGGCGGACCGCGCAGCCTTCTACGATGAGGTGGGCGCCGTACGGGACGTCGTCCAGAACCATCTGCTCCACACCCTCTCGATCCTCGCGATGGAACCACCGATCAATGCGACAGCCGAGGCGAACCGGGAGGAGAAGACCAAGATTCTCAAGGCGATCTCACCGCTCGTGGAGAACCGCATTGTGCGTGGACAGTATCAGGGTTACCTCGCCGAAAAGGGTGTCCGCCCGCATTCGGCCACCGAGACCTTTGTTGCGCTCGAGACTTCGATCGAAACCTGGCGCTGGAGTGGTGTCCCGGTATTCATCCGTGCTGGAAAATGCCTTGCCATCACAGCAACTGAAATCATGGTTCAGTTCAAGAAGCCACCCATCTCGGTGACCCACGAACCCTTTCCGCCTGGCGCCAACTACATCCGTTTCCGGCTCGGACCGGACCGGGTCGAGATCGGACTCGGCGCGCGGGCCAAACGTCCCGGTCCGACCATGGTGGGCCAGCCCATCGAACTCCTCGTGATGCGCAACCAGGCCGGAGAGGAAGAACCTTATGAGCTACTGCTCGGCGATGCCATCCGGGGCGATCAAAACCTCTTCACGAGCCAGGAGGCCGTCGAAGCGGCGTGGCGGGTGGTCGATCCCATCCTGAAGCCGGAACACCCGATCTACGAATATCCGGCTGGCAGCATGGGACCCGGGGAGGCCGAGGCTCTGGTGGCCCAGCACGGCGGCTGGCACAATCCGAAAGACCCGGCTTCTGGGACGAGCTGAGACATACCCTTCGCCCCTGCTTTTGCGCCCTGCCCTTCCGCCACGGGAGACTGGACCACATGCCACTTGAGGTGTCCCCGGATTGCCAGACGGCCTGTTATGGAGCCGCACGCTGCATGACGCACCTCATCCGGTCCGTGCTGGAGGATCAGGGCGAAGCCGCGATCGCGTTTTCTGGCGGTACCACGCCCTGGCCCATGCTCGCCGAGTTCGTGGCACAACCCCTGCCCTGGTTCCGAATCCACCTCTTTCAGGTGGACGAACGGCTGGTCCCCATGGAATCACCGGAACGAAACTGGTTCCATCTCGCGCCACTCCTTCCATCTGGGCTCCAGGTCCATCCGGTTCCAGGAGGGCGAGAGGCACCCGAGGCACTCGCAAGGAGCTATGAAGCCGAGCTGATCCGGGTCTGCGGAAACCCTCCGAGGCTCGACCTCATCCACTTGGGACTGGGTCAAGACGGTCATACCGCCTCGCTCGCACCGGGCCATCCTGTAACCCGGGTCGAGGACCGGTTTGTGGCGGCCGTGGGCCCGTTTCACGGTGCGCCACGTCTCACGCTCACCCGCCCAGCCCTGAACGGAGGCCGGCACCGCGTGTGGCTTGCCTGCGGGCCGGACAAGCAGGACGCGCTCGCCCGCTGGCTCGCACGCGACCCCTCCATCCCGGCAGGCGCGGTCGGGGGACTCGAGGATGCATTCTTCTGCGACCAGGCTGCCGTGATGACCCCTCCCGAGACTCCGCCTGAGCCCGAGCCAGTGCCCCCTTCCCTGCGCTGATACAATACGCGTCAAGCTTGGACCGGGTCGGGGCACCGATGCGACAGTCCCTGGAGAACTTCCACGCCCGCGAGATCCTGGATTCCCGCGGAAACCCGACCCTGTCTGTGGTCTTAAGCCTCGTCGATGGCAGCCGTCATCGAGCCGAGATCCCGTCCGGCGCCTCGACCGGCAGCCGTGAAGCCTGTGAACTCCGGGACGGGGATCAAAACCGCTACGGTGGGAAGGGTGTGCTCCGGGCAGCGCGGCATGTCAACGAGGTGTTATCCCCGGAGATCGTTGCACTAAAGCCGGGCACACAGGAAGCATGCGACCAGCGGTTGATCGCGCTCGACGGCACGCCTGACAAGTCGCGACTCGGCGCCAATGCGCTCCTCGGCTGTTCCATGGCATATGCCCGTGCACGCGCCCATCTCGACCAGTGCCCGCTCTATGTTTCCCTCTGTGGACCCGTACCCCCGCCCTTCCATCTTCCTGTCCCCTTCATGAACATCTGGAATGGCGGCGTCCACGCCCTCTGGCAGGGCGCGGATTTCCAGGAATACCTGATCGCACCTCTCGGCGCCCCCTCATTTTCTGAAGCGCTGCGCTGGGGTGCCGAGATCTATCATGTGCTCCGCATGGATCTCAAGGACAAGGGGCTCAATACGGCTGTGGGAGATGAAGGCGGGTTCGCTCCCCGCACCCGCTCGAACCGCGAACCCCTCGAGATCCTGACGCAGGCGATCGAACGCGCAGGCTACCGGCCAGGTACCGACGTCGCCTTGGCCATCGATCTCGCAGCAAGCGAGTTCTATCGCGAGCGGACCTACACGCTCCGCAGCGAGGGGAAGACCCTGGATTCGGACGAGATGGTCGCATTCTGCACGAAGCTCGTGGAGGACTTCCCGGTGCTCTGCTCGCTCGAGGATCCGCTCAGCGAATCGGACCCTGAAGCCTGGCAACATCTGACCGAGCAGGTGGGCCAGCGGATTCAAATCATCGGAGACGACATCTTTTGCACCAATCCCAAACTCGTGGCAGAAGGCATCCGGCACTGGCTTGCCAACTCGGTCTTGGTCAAGCTCAACCAGATCGGGACCGTCACGGAGACGCTCACTACGATCCGTCTCGCACAAGCGGCCGGATGGCAGACCATGATTTCACACCGCTCGGGCGAGACTCCGGACCCCTTCATTGCCGATCTCGCAGTCGCGTGCGGATCCGGCCAGATCAAGTCGGGTGCACCCGCGCGGGGTGAGCGTGTCGCCAAATATAACCGGCTACTTGAGATCGAGACCGAGCTCGGCCAAAGGGCCCGCTATGCCGGATCCGCGGCGGGAGGCCGGCGGCCCGGGCCCAAGGTCAGCGGACGAGCGTAATCCCGCCCGGACTGCGCTCATAACGGGCTGCGTCCTCTTCCGGATCATAGCCCACAACCGACCCCGCCGGCAGGACTACCTGCTCCTCGAGCACGGTGCGTACGAGCCTGCAGTCCCGGCCGATCCGGGCACCCGGAAGGATCACGGATTGCCCGATGTTGCAGCCGTCTTCGACCCACACATTGCGGCACAACACCGAATCCCGGATGACCGAGCCGGAAATGATGCAGCCTCCCGCAATCATGGAGTTCAGTGCCATGCCACGGCGCTCGGCTTCATCAAAGACGAACTTAGCCGGCGGGCCCTGCTCGGTTGCGGTCCAGATCGGCCAGTCGGGATCGTACAGGTTGCATTCCGGGATGACCTCGATGAGTTCCATGTTGGATCGCCAGTAGGCATCGAGGTCCCCGATATCCCGCCAGTAGGCCGGCTGGCCATCGGCCGTGACGAACCGGAATCCCATGACCCGTGTTTCGGCCAGCAGCCTCGGGAACACGTCGTGCCCAAAATCATGACTCGATTCCGGCCGGCCAGCATCCTCCGTGAGGTACTGCACAAGACAATCCCGGTTGAAGACATAAACGCCCATTGATGCAAGACAGTGGGTATCGCCTCCCCATTCAGGCGGCAGTTCCGCCGGTTTCTCGATGAACTCGACGATGCGTGATTCGGAATCGAGCCGAACCACGCCGAACCGGTGGGACTCGCCGACCGGAATCGGCACCGTGGCGAGCGTGACATCAGCCCTCTGGTTGACGTGGTATCCAAGGAGCTCACCATAGTCCATCTTGTAGACATGGTCGCCACCGAGAACGAGCACATATTCGTGCGCGTGATTCGAGAGAATGTCGAGATTCTGGTAGACGGCATCGGCGGTACCCTGATACCAATGGCTTCCTTTCTGCTGCTGCGCGGGCAGGATGTCGATGAACTCGTTGAACTCGCCGCTCAGAAAGTGCCATCCCTGCAAGAGGTGCTTGATGAGCGAGTGGGACTTGTACTGGGTCAGGACACCGACCCTGCGAATGCCGGAGTTGAGGCAGTTCGACAGTGGGAAATCGATGATGCGGTACTTGCCACCGAAGGGCATGGCGGGCTTCGACCGGTTTTCGGTCAATCCGTTGAGGCGGCGGCCACGCCCTCCCGCGAGGACCAAGGCCACCGTTTCCCGGGTCAGGCGGCTCACAAACCGCTGTGACAATCCCCTTGATTTCACGAATACCTCCAAGGGAGAAAGCGTGACGGAACGACTGATGCGTTTCACCATATCATATCTGGAGCTCCATTGATGCTTCCGGGAATGATGCGTCAGCCATGAGTGTGCATCGCACACGAATCCCGGCTATGATCCGGGAATGACCGCTAACCGATCCTTCATTTCTTAACCGCTACGTGCCAAGCACTTCCTATGCGCATTGCCTTTGTAACCCCTGAACTCGCGCCCTGGATCAAGGTGGGCGGCCTGGCCGATGTCTCGGCCTCACTCGCACGAGCTCTCTCTGACCTGGGACACACGATCCAGGTCATGGTCCCCGTCACCGGACCGGAAAGCCCACCACGCGAGGCGGGCATCGCCGGGAGCAGCGGAACATCCGGACCGACGGGATTCATCTGGCAGATAACCCGGATCTCGACTCGCCTGGAAGTGGTCTGGATCAGCGGGGCGGGTTTTTCCGACCGCGTCGGAGGACCGTATGCCCAACTCTCAGGCGAGGAATGGCCAGATGGCGTTCTGCGATATGGACGTCTCTGCGAGATGCTGGCACGCACCTGGATCTCCCCGCAGGGCAGGTGGGGTCTACGACCCGACCTGGTCCACGTCCACGACTGGCCTGGCGGACTTCTGCCACTCTGGATCCATTCGCTCGGGATCCCGCTCCCGACAGTCTTCACGATCCACAACCTCGCCTATCGAGGACTCTTTCCGCATGATGTGTTCGAGCGCCTGGGCCTCGCCCCGGAGTATTGGCGCACCGAGGGAGGCGTTGAGTTTTATGGATCTGGATCCTGCCTCAAGGCCGGACTGATCTTTGCCAGCCAGCTCACCACGGTGAGCCCGAGCTATGCCCGGGAAATCCTCACCCCGGCATTTGGGAACGGGCTTGAAGGCGTGCTCGGGAAACGGACGGCGAATCTTACCGGGATTCTGAATGGAATCGATACGGACACCTGGAATCCCGCGACCGATCCCTACCTTCCGGCTGGCTATGACCTGAACGATCTTTCGGGCAAGGAGCAATGCCGCAGGGTGCTGGCCGAACGGCGCGGTCTTGCCGGAGGAGACGGGCCACTCGCAGCCTTCATCGGCCGCCTCGCCGAACAGAAAGGCATCGACCGTCTGATGGAGATCGCACCCGAGCTCGTCAGCCGGGGTTGGCGGCTTGTCATCTTGGGACGCGGGATGCCTGATGTCGAGCGCCGACTCGCCGATCTCGCGGGCCAGCATCCGGGAAAAATCAGGGCGCTCATCGAACACAGCGAACCCTGGGCGCATCTCATTGAGGCGGGCGCCGATGTCTTTCTCATGCCCTCGCACTTTGAGCCCTGCGGACTCAACCAGCAGTACAGCCAGCGCTACGGAACGCTGCCCATCGTGCATGCCGTGGGGGGGCTACGCGATACGGTCCAGGATGCCGACCGGGAGCTCCACGGTACGGGATTTCGGTACGAGACCGATTCATCCGAATCCTTTCTCTCAGCTTGCCTCCGGGCCGAGGGGGCTTGGCGCGACCCCGTGCGCTGGAGGGTGCTCCAGCGCCGCGTGATGAGCATCGATTCCAGCTGGCAGACGCGGGCCCGCGCCTACCTCCGGATCTATGAGGACTTGCTCGCGAACGCTTCCTCGACGCCCAGTTGAACCGCCACGTGCCGTGCGCCCATGAGTTCGAGTTCCGGATTTTGGACGAGCGCCAAAGGGCACCTCCAGACGACCTCGGACAACCGCCCCTTGTCGGCGAAGGAGCGCAACAGCGGGCTTCGCGATACCTCCGAGGCAAGATGCGTGATCACGCCTCCGGCCAGATACACCCCGCCGGTCGGGAGAAAAGTCAGCGCCACATTACCGGCAACACTGCCCAGGAGATCCAGAAACTTGTCGACGGCCTGACGTGCTGAAGGCTCTTGCCCGTTCAGGCACGCTTCGGTCACGGCGGCCGGGGTGATGGTCTCGAGATCGTGAGGCTCCGGCGGACGGTGTTCGCGTTTCGCGGCATAAAACGCGTAGAGGAGGCTTAACCCTCCTCCCGAAACCAGCCGTTCACAGCCGACGCGCCCCCCGACGACCTGGTACACCCACCTCCAGATCTCCACTTCTTCCTCCGAACGGGGGGCAAAATCGACGTGTCCGCCCTCGGATGGCCAAGCGGCGAATTCCTGACCATCGGGTCCAGGCGTCGCAAAACCCTGCCCGAGCCCGGTTCCGGCCCCAAGGACCACACGGACGCCCCGAGGATCCAACGGTATGGGGTTGAGCCAGATGAGATCTTTGGATGCAAGATCCGGGATACCGATGGCCGCAGCGACAAAATCGTTGACCAATCGCAGGCGGGGCACGCCGATGGCACTGGCCACGACCGTTTCATCCATCTCCCAAGGCAGGTTGGTAAAGCGGCCGTGCCCTTCTTGCAGTGGGGCCGCGACGGAGAAAGCCGCTGCACCGACCGAGATGTCCTGCGCTTTCATGAAATCAGTGAGTAAGGCTTCAAACGAGGGGAAGTCCGCGCTCGCCTTCTCCGCCCGCTGGATGACCTGGTCGCCCGATGGCGTGTGCTCGAAAATCTCGAGCAATGCCTTAGTGCCGCCGATGTCACCGGCCAGATATCGGCTGGGTGGTGTATCCGTCATCCGAGCCTCACCTCATCGAGGGGTCGATCAAAAGCAGGCCGGCCAACTCCGCTTCCGGAACTGCTCATCCTGATTCTACCAGCTTGACCCAGGAATGCCGCAGATGTACAAGCGGATTAAAATGGGCTTTTCAGGATTGGCCATCAACCGTTGCAAACCTTCCGACTCGTTGTCTACAACATCCGCTATGCCACTGGCACGGGAAAACGATTCAACCTCCCGGTTCCCGGTGCCGGCTATCTCAGGGACACCCAGATCAAGCTCCCACGGCTTTGCCGCTATCTCAGTTCGCTCGAACCCGATATCCTGGCGCTTCTCGAAGTCGACAGCGGCTCACTCCGGAGCGGGGCCGTCAACCAGGCCGAGGCGATCGCGACGTCCCTCGGAGGACGGGGTGCCCACTGGGAATGCAAATACGCTCCCACCTCGCTCATGAAACGCCTCCCGGTGGTGCGCAAGCAGGCCAATGCGTTCATCACCCGGGACGGCCAAGGCCAGGTCCAGTTTCACTATTTCGACACTGGCGTAAAACGCCTGCTCATCGAACTCCAGCTCGATCGCGTGAACATTTTCCTGGTCCACCTGTCCCTCAAATACCGCCACCGCCATTATCAGCTCTCGGATCTCTATGATCTCGTGTGCACGCGGAACAAGCCGGTGATCGTCGCAGGCGACTTCAATACCCTTTGGGGAGACTACGAAATCAAACTCTTCATGGCAGCCACCCGTCTCCGGACGGCCAATCCGGATGGCTGGCCGACTTATCCCAGTTCGACACCCAAAAAGCAACTGGATTTCATCCTGGCAAGCCCTGAAATCGAGATCCGGGACTTCCGGATACCTCGTGTGCGGTATTCAGACCACCTCCCACTGGTCTGTGATTGCAGGATCCGCATTTCAGGATAAGTGCCGAATCAAGCCAGCAAGTTTTGTAAGGAGTTGGTGGATCCCCTGATTCATTGCTCCGGAAGATTTTACCGCCCCATCAAGATCATGGGATGCGCGGCTGATCGCTGACGGGATTGTTTTGCATCGGCATGCACCTCTCGGAAGGTGTCAATGAGTTTGGAAAACTAGGTGTCATGAGATTTGAGCGCCAGCGGGTGTGATGGTGAATGGGGTCGGCTCCTTTTTCGGTGGATGGATCCAGGCTCTGGTCGTGCGCAGGCTTCCTGATCGAGCCGAATCGCACTGGGAAACCATCCCGGTACTTCAGGGTCTTGAACTGCGCCTCGGAGTACCGATGGTCATCCGGAACCTTCGGGCGGCTGTCAGATCAGAGAAGGGTAATGATATCAGCAAGATGCTGATGGGCTTTGCGGTGAGTCGCTGCATGAACACAAGACAAGAAATCGGCGTCTAAGCACTGGTCGTGGACGCCAAGGATAAAACGAGAAGTCGTTCTGCGAGCACTCTGGGTCCACCGCCTGTGATGACCAGCCAATGAGGCTCTACCTCCCGCAGGGTCAGGACTCAGCGTAGAGCCATCACGCAGAATGGCAAAGGCGAGCCATTTGTGGAACTCATCCCAATCCAGATCGTGCCGCCCGCTTCACGCCTCATGGTGTACAGTCAACAGCGTCCCTCTGAGGCGGTGGGCCGATTCGACGTTCAGGAGGATCTGGATTATCCGCTCCCACCTCTGCACAGACCCCTTCAGTTTCGTGATGGCCAAGCTCCAGACCTCATTCGGCTGGACCACCAGCCGTGTTTTGATGGCGTGCCGCCGCCAGGAGTCCGTCTGTAAAGTCGCGTACGCAAAATGCCTTCGTTTTGCTACATCCTTGAGTGCTGGAAACAAGCCACCTGACCCCGGAGTGTCCGGCTCGCGGCACGGCTTAGCGCGCACATACACCGCGCATCAGGATCAGGGCATCAGCCACGCCATGACGCCCATGGACGCCAAGACTGCACGCCCAGCTGGGTCCCTGGCCTCATCAGATCCACACCCAGCCCGGATTCGTGCCGACAAGCCTGGAAGCCCGCC
>JAJZNM010000150.1 GCA_021852325.1 Pseudomonadota bacterium | reverse complement strand
CAGGTTGAAGGCGATTTGGACCTCGCCGAGGGAGGCTGCATGAATCCAGCAGGTTCCGGCGGACTGGGGCTCGATATAGCCGAGACGCTCACGCAACGCTTCGGGGTGACCGGTCTGCCGGAGGCTTTTCCGGCGCAGGCGCCAAAGCGCCCACGGAGAAACCAGGATCACGAGCAGGCTGTAGGCGAGGCGCCACATCGGACCTAGCCGCGCAGGGAGTCGATGAGCCCGCTCGTGGAGACGCCTTCGAGATAAGGAAGGGTGAGGACCCGGCCGCCGGCGCGGCGCACGCATGCCCCACCGGCGATGGCCTCGGGTGCGTAATCCCCGCCCTTGACCAGGACATCCGGCAGGATGCGGCAAATCAGCCGCTCCGGGGTCTCTTCCTCGAATGGCACAACCCAGTCGACGGCTGCGAGCGAGGCCAGAACCCGCATCCGGTTCTCGAGGGTCGTGAGGGGCCGCCCCGGACCCTTGAGCCGCCTGACCGAGTCATCCGAGTTCACGGCGACCACGAGTGCATCTCCCAACCGGCGTGCCTCGGCCAGGTATTGAACATGGCCCGCATGCAGAAGGTCGAAACAGCCGTTCGTCATGACCAGCCTGAGCCCTCTTTTGCGAAACCCGTCCACGAGTCCCGCCAGTTGATCTTCCGTCACGATTCCCGGATGGTCCGGATGGTTCCACTCGGCGCGTCCGAGCTCCTGGAAGCTCACCTGGGCCGCACCGAGCTTGGCCACCACGAGACCCGCCGCGCGGTTCGCGAGCCGGGATGCGTCCTCGAGCGTGGCTCCTGTCGCGAGGGCGGCCGCGAGAGTGGCCACCACGGTATCCCCGGCACCCGTCACGTCCGCGACTTCGCGCGCCTCGGCCGGCAGCATGAGCATCTGGTCTCCAGGACCGATCAGGAGCATGCCGCGCTCGCCGAGCGTCACGAGGAGCGCTTCGAGACCGAGATCGGTACGCAGGTGCCGGCCGCGTTCGACCAGCATCGCCTGGGAATCGGTCGGACCGGCCACCGCCTCGAACTCGGTGAGATTGGGCGTGAGGAGTGTCGCCCCCCGGTATTTTCCGTAATCGCGCCCTTTGGGGTCGACCACGACCGGCTTTTGATGGCGCCGCCCCGAGACGATGGCCTCATGGATCCGGGCCAAGGTCTTTTTTCCGTAATCGGAGATCACGAGTGCGTCCTCGTGGGGCAAGACGGCCTCGAAACGCGGCCACCAGTCGGAATGGAGATCCCGCACCGGCATTTCCTCGAAATCGAGCCTCACGAGTTGCTGGTGGCGCGAAAGAATGCGGAGCTTGGTGATGGTCCGGACGGCGGGATCCGAGAGGAGATCGAGCCCGACACCCCGTCCCTCAAGCAGGGATTCGAGCCGACGGCCAGCCTCATCCGGCCCGATCACCCCGATGAGATGGGTCTGGCAGCCCAGGGTCGCAAGGTTGAGCGCGACGTTGGCCGCCCCGCCGGGACACTCGGTGGTTTCGGTGATCCGCACGACCGGGACCGGGGCCTCGGGAGAAATCCGTTCCGTGATCCCGGACCAGTACCGGTCCAGCATTACATCGCCCACGACAAGCACGCGAGCCTTGGAAAAATCCGGTAGCGTGGGCATGTGGCTGGGTTGTGCCAAAATGACAACAAATCATACCACGGGCGGGCGCGATGCCCGGTCGCCCCGGCATGAACGAAAGTCCGAGCTTGACCCGCTTCTGGCACCCGCGTCACTGGCCCATCTGGATGGCCGCAGGCCTGGTCTATGCCGCAAGCCGCATGCCGGACCGCCTCCAGCCCGCCTGCGGTGCCTTGTTCGGTGCAATCTACCGCTGGAGCCAGCCACGCCGACGCGCCATCACCCGCGCCAACATCGATCTGTGCTTCCCGGATGAATCCCGATCCTGGCGCGACCACTTGGTCCGCGCCCATTTTCAGGCGCTCGGGATGGCCCTCATCGAAGTCGTGATCGCCTGGTCACGCCCGGATGCTGACCTGCCACCGGTCCGGATTGAGGGCTTGGCCCATCTCGAAGACGCGCTCGCAAAAGGACACGGGGCGATTCTCCTCACCGGCCATTTCACCGCACTCGAGCTCGGTGCCCGCTATGTCAACCGACTGATCCCGGTCGGGGCCATGTTCCGTCCGGCGAACCAGCCGCTCGTCGATGCCTTGATGCGGCGCGGCCGGGCCGGAAAGGCACGGGTCGCCATCCCCCGGGATGATCTCCGGGGCCTGCTCAGGACGCTCGCCCAAAACATCCCCGTCTGGTACGCATCGGACCAGGGCTACACGGGCAAGCACGGCGGATGGGTCCCGTTCTTCGGCATCCCCGCACCCACGAATCTCGGCTTGAGCCGCCTCGCCAAAGCCAGCCGGGCACCGGTCGTTCCCTTCTTCATCCGGCGTCTGCCCAAAGGCCGTGGATACGTGCTGACCCTGTGCCCGGCACTGGAATCGTTCCCAGGCCCGGATCCCCTGGATGATGCAGCGCGGATACACCGGCTCCTCGAAACCCATATCCGGGAAGCGCCCGAGCAGTACCTCTGGAGCCATGACCGGTTCAAGCGCCATCCACGGAAACCTTGACGGCGGGATACCGAAACCCTCAACACCACCGAGCCCCG
>JAJZNM010000158.1:417-2626 GCA_021852325.1 Pseudomonadota bacterium | reverse complement strand
GGCTCGCGAGGGACGGGGGGATCGGATTTCCGCCCACCGTTTGGGGGACCCCGAGCGCCCAGAGCCCGAGCTCCGAAAAGGCCTCGACCCAGCCTGGGCTGCCCTCCGGGCTCTGCGCGGGAACGCGTGCGAGACACCCTTCGAGCCGCACCGGAAAAGACTCGATCCAGACGAGATCGACCTCAGACACCGGTGCGGGAGGCGGGGTCATGGGGGCGCGGCGCAGGATGGGTCGGTCGGTCACGAATCGGGTCAACCATTCCGGAGCAGGAGGATCCGGTGTCTCGTCCCCGCCGACGAGCCCTTCCGGCTGGTACCGGCGGCGGTAGCGGCGGTAGAGCCGGTCGGTCACGACCGTGCGGCGGAGCTCGGGCAGGTTGACCAGGGTCAGAACAAAAAGGGTTCCGACCCAGAGCGGCAGGAGCACGGCCCAGCCGGCGGGCCAGAGACCGGTCACCGCGATCAGGATCAGCATCACTCCGGATCCCCAGAGCCAGCGCGAGAATCCCCAGTACAGGGCCCCGACCAGCCAGAGGACGAGGACCAGAAGCCAGAAGGGACCCGTCGTCCAGACCGGAGTCATCCTGTGGGCTCGCTCGGTGCGTCCGGCTGACGCTCGGGGGCCGTTGAGGCAAAGGCTGGCAATGCGAGGCAAGCCTTCTCGATCGCGCCCAAGGTCGGGAAAGCCCGCAGATCCACCCCGAATCGGCGGGCATTATAGAGTTGCGGAATGAGGCAGACGTCCGCAAAGGTCAGCCGGGAATCGAGCGCGTAGGGTCCACACCATCCCGGGCGGGCGGTCTCGATCTCGAGCGCCAGCAATCCCTGGGTCACCCAGTGGCGGTACCAACTCTCCCGTTCCTCGGGTCCCACCCCAAGGGTCGTCTCGAGATAACGCAACACGCGCAGGTTGTTGAGCGGATGGATCTCGCAGGCAATCGTGAGCGCGAGCGCGCGAGCGCGGGCCCGGTCGACGGGGTCGCGCGGGAGGAGTGCAGGCTCGGGATGTCGATCTTCGAGGTATTCGAGGATCGCGAGGGACTGGGTCAACACCTGGGATCCATCGATCAAGGTGGGCACGACTCCGAGCGGATTGAGGCCCCGGTAGGAGGCGGCATGCTGTTCGCCGCCGTCACGCAGGAGATGGACCGGGTGGAGCTCCACCTGAAGCCCCTTGTAAGCGAGTGCGATGCGCACCCGCCAGGCGGCCGAGCTGCGGAAGTAGCTGTAGAGCTCCATCACCGGCTAGCGCTTGACGACAACGGCCTGATCGATCGCGCCAAAGATCGACTGCCCCATCCGGTCTGTCATGTCGATCCGGATCCGGTCACCTGAGCGGAGAAAGGGCGTCTCAGGCTTGCCCGAGGCCACGATCTCGAGCACGCGCTTTTCAGCAAGACAGGACGATCCCCGACCCGGATCCTGGTTCGCGACGGTTCCCGAGCCCACAAGGGTGCTGGCGGCGAGTGGCCGGGTCTTGGCCGCATGGGCAATGAGTTCTCCAAAGCCGAACTGCATGTCGCACCCGGCATCCGGTTCCCCGAGTCTCACTCCGTTGATCGTGCTTTCGAGCCTGCGGTGCACCCGTCCTTCCCGCCAGTCCTCACCGAGTTCGTCCGGCGTGACGGCCACCCCGGCAAGTGCCGAGCGCGGCTTGCTCTGCAGGAAGCCGAACCCCTTGCTGAGCTCGGACGGGATGAGATTCCGGAGCGAGACGTCATTGATCAGGGTGAGGAGCAGGACCGAGGCCAGCGCCCGTTCCGGCGTGACCCCGAGGGGCACATCATCCACGATCACCCCCACTTCGGCTTCCAGGTCGATGCCGTAGTCCTCGTCAGTCACCTCGATGGGATCCAAGGGTCCGAGGAAACGGTCACTCACGGCCTGATACATCAGGGGATCCACCCGGAAACTGGGCGGCATCTCGGCACCCCGTGCGCGCCGGACGCGTTCCACGTGCGCGAGATAGGCACTGCCATCCACGAACTGGAATGCCCGCGGGAGGCAGGCGTCGATCTGTGACCACTCAAGCGGGCTCGCTTGGCCGGGATCCCGTTCGATCGCCTCCGCAACCTGGGCGAGGAGTGGCCAGGTCCGCGGTCTCTCCTCGATCGCCTGCCTGAGGGACGGGGCGATCTCGGGGACCGCCCGGAGACGGGTCAAGTCCTTCGATACAACCACGAGACACCCATCCCGTCCGCTCCCTTTG
>JAJZNM010000158.1:0-407 GCA_021852325.1 Pseudomonadota bacterium | reverse complement strand
CTTCACCCCACCCGGTTGGGCGCAGGCGTTCACGACATGGAAACCGGTCCGGTCAGCTCGATTTCCAGGAATCGGCATATTCCTTCCATTCGATCGACTCGGCAGACGCCAAGACTTCCAGTGGATCGCGGCTGTCGACATTGACCGCAACCTCGTTCGTGCCCGCCGCTTTGGGCTGGAAAATGTTCTTCAGTGCCTTCGGGTGGGGTCCGTGCGTCACCCCCGATGGGTGGAGCGTCATCATGCCGGGATGGATGTTGTCGCGGGAGAAAAACTCGCCCGCGTGATAGAAGATGATCTCGTCGTAGTCCTCATTGCTGTGGAAAAAAGGGACCTTGATCGCCTCGGGGTCGGTCTCGAACGGGCGCGGAACGAACGTGCAGACCACGAACCGCTCCGACACGAAG
>JAJZNM010000140.1 GCA_021852325.1 Pseudomonadota bacterium | reverse complement strand
TCAAGGTGTGGCGCAGCACGAATAGGGAATCGTTTGCGCCGACTGGCCCGGACAGGCCGAGCGCTGCCAGGATCGCGCCCCGTTCGGCCGGGCCGAGCGAATGCGGGTAGAGCCGGGTCGAGGAACTGAAGAACTGCTGTGCCTGGAGTGGGCGGGTCTGATCCACGCGAAGATGGCGATAGACGCGGTAGGCGAACGCATTCATCTCTTGGAGGCTTGTGTTTCCGTCTGGATTGAAGGCAATGCAGAGGAGGTTCGTGTCGGGCTCGAAAGGGATCAGGACCTGGACGAGGCCCTCCAGGCGTTGCGCCATGACCTGCATGCATTCATAGAGGTGTTCGGTAGCCTGAATACTGAGCTTGGGCAACTGTCCAAAATGGGCATGGTCCAATGGCAGCGTCTTGTGCGTCACATAAACCGCAGCGGCCGCGGCGCCCGGTTTGGATCCTTCGAGGATGAACCGCCCGAGCTCCCGGAACCGTTCCCGGTAGGACTGGTGCTTGCGGTATTCCGGATCCGAAAAAATATAGGGCACGTCCTCCGCGACGAAATCCATCATCCGGTGGTCACGGCAGACGAAGCCGCCGCCCGAGCCGTAGGGCAGATAACCGAGCTTGTGCGGGTCGACGGTCACCGAATCCGCCGAGGCGAGTGCGGCAATCGTCTGGTAAACGCGCGGCGAGGGAAAGTAGCGGAATTCCCGTTGCAGCTCGTGATGGGGGCGCAGTCCACCGGATGCATCACGGAACAGGCTGGTCAGATACCCTCCCCAGGCCGCATCCACATGAACCGCGAACCCGAGCCCCCGTCCGGCCCAGGTGTCACGCAACTCCATGATTTCGTGGATGGGGTCAAGCGTGCCATACTCGGTGGTTCCGAGGATCCCAACGACCGCAAGTACCGGTACCTGCTTCTTGGCACAGGAACCCAAGGTCTCGTTCAGGGCGTCCATATCCATCCGCATGCCGGATGTGGGGATCCGGAGCAGGTGACATTGCCCCAAACCGAGCAGCTTGCAGGCCTTGCGCCAGGAGTAGTGGGCGGTCTGAGCGAGGAGCACCACGGGTGGCTCAAGTGGTTCGTGAGCCCGATGGAAATCAACCGCCCCCAGTGCGTCGATCCGGCTGGATTCCAAGGCGTCCAGAAAAAGGCGTTTTTGCCCAGAGTCGACCTGGATCTCGCGACTGACCGCTTCGGCTAAGGCGATCACCTCGTCCACGGACAGGTTGATGAGCGTCCATTCGTCGATCTCGTCGACGGGTCTCCCCTGGTACGATACCGGTATCCTGCAAGCTTCGGAGGCCGCACGGATGGCCAATGGCAGGTATTTCAAAGCGCGCAGCACCCACAAGGCTTCATAGTTCGCGACGGTTCCGCCGGAGGTGAGATGACCAAATGCGCAGTTGACCGCGGACTCATCATGTGGAAAGCCAAGCATCCGTGCCAGTTGCAGGCCCACGTCGATTTCCAGATCGATCGTGCCGGCGGCCGAATCGCCTGAAATGTTGTTCGGGTTGTAGGGTATCGTGATCATCTGGGCGAGCAGGCCCGGCAGGAGGGGATCCGAGACCATATGCCCCATGTAACGGGGACTCGAGAGTGGCGTTGAGCGTTTGAGACGGGCGGTCAGCAACTGGAGCTCGTGGCGCAGGCGGGACACGAAGTCGACATAGGCCGCATCCTGCTGTGCGAAGGGCGGAATCGGTGGCGGATCATCCGGGTGAAAGTTCCGGCGCCAGTAGATATGGTCACGCAACAGATCGACCAGGAGCCGTTCGAAAAGATCGTTGTTTTCGGCGTAGGCACCTAAAAAACACGCGTTCAGAAAAGAGGCATCTGTGTTTTGGGTACTGGCTCCGGCCGGGATGGAGGTCTTCTGGGCCCGTGCGGTGGCCGACGTGTGTGTCTCAGGGTCGGGCCCGGGCCGTTCATGAAGCCCCGGCACTGCCGTCAACTGCCGTTTATGGTGATGGGTCATCGTGGGGTCACCGGTCGATAGGGATCAGAGGGTTGAATGGCGGTGCTGCTCGGGTGTCCATCATTCGCAGCGAGTTTTGAAGCACGTTTTCCAGAATCCGGATTACGGCATCCGGGTTGAGGCCATGTTGCCTGGCTAGTTCCTCGCCCCGTGCCAGGATCTCCTGTTCACGCTCCCGGGAGCGTGGTGGCAAGCCCAGGTGCTGCTTGGTCTCCTGCGCCTGGGCAACGAGTAGGCTACGGCGCTTCAAGAGTAGGACGAAGCGTTCGTCCAGCCGATCGATCCGGCGCCGGATGATCTGTAGGTCCTCAAGTTCAGCATTATGGAAGACGGTAACCATGAATCGATGTCCAATTGGATGCAGAGGGTCATGTCGGTATGGGTGGTCAGAATCGCGCTAGCATTCAATGCACCGAGGATCCACATGCAGGTTCCTCTTGATTGTGGGCGTCCAGCGGCGGGGGGACTATGATCTAGATCAAGGAGCGGCCATGGGTCCGGCCCTATCCTGAGGACATGCGACTGCGAACGTTTCTGAAGCGGCTGGATGCGGGCAAGACCAAACTTCCGGCGACGGTGCTCCATTGGGGAGGCCACGTTCCCGCGCCGATCCGGAATGGGCTCCTCGAGCACGTGCTCAACCATTCACTTTGCCAACCGCTTGCCGAAGGGGTCTTTGATTTCTTGTGTGGGCATTCGGTTCTGATCATGGTCACGGACGCCGGTCTCGGA
This sequence comes from Pseudomonadota bacterium, assembly GCA_021852325.1. GTDB lineage: Bacteria > Pseudomonadota > Gammaproteobacteria > JAKAQQ01 > JAKAQQ01 > JAJZNM01. The sequence goes on along the minus strand of JAJZNM010000140.1, from coordinate 14,566 downwards.
ATCAGGCTCACCTGCCACAAGCGCCGCCTCCATATCTTGTCGGGCCATTGTGCTGATACCTGGATCGCGGCGTCTGCACTGGATCTGCTCAGGCTGGTTGCGGGCCAGATCGATGCGGATAGCCTTTTCTTCCGGCAGCAGCTCACCATCCACGGGAACGTCGCGCTGGGGCTGGAAACCAAGAATGCCCTTGATGGAATCGATCGGGAGACTTTGCCAGCACCGGTACGGTACGGCGTGGTCGCCTGTGCACGGTGGCTTACGCGATCGTAGGGGGTCGCTCTACATACACCCAGCCAGTCCTCTCCAATAGCCATCGTTTCCCGAGTCGCCGATCAGGTCAGACACGTCAGGAGCTTTCCCGTCATCCAGGGCGTTCCGGATGCGGCAGAGCAGTTCAAACGTGTTGCGTGCATCCGGGCTGATCCTGAGAATGCCGACTCCGGCCTGGGTAAGCTCTAGCCAGTGGGGGAGGAGGTTGAGTGTCGTTCCAGACTGAGTCTGGAGACCATTCAGTGTAAAAATGTGCTGTCCATCCTGGGTTTCGACCTGGAGTCCGGAGGGATACTGCCCGCAGATGAAATCGCAATGATCCCGGGTCAACCCGTGGGCGCGCGCCGTGAAGCAACGGGCCGAATAGGCGAGTGGCATCCGGCCGTATGCGAACAGCTCGATCTCCGGGGCGCTCGGATGCCGTTCCCGGGTGATGGTGCGGAGTCCGGCACCGGATAGCTCAAGAGGCGGGATCCAGCGGACCAGGCCCAGTTGTTGAATCCGGGCGAGCGTCTGGGCATTGTATACGTTGAGCGCTGGGCCGCCCACGAACGGGCGGCCATTTTCCACCAGCACATGAATGGCAGCAGTATCATTGGCCTCCACCAGAAACTCGCCATTGCGGCAGGTGCGTTCGATCTGGGAAAGGTCTGACTCCGCCTCTACCAGGGTCAGTGTGGACAGGACAACCTCCTTGCCACGATCTTTCAGCATCTGCCCGATCTTCAGCCACTCCGTCCATCGAAGGCTGCGACGTTTCGGGCAGACCGTTTCCCCGAGATAGACAATCTCCACCGGCGCTTCAGCGACCTCCTGATAAAAGTCGAGTAGCTGATCACGGTTCCAGTGGTATAGCACGGGACCCAGGGCGAGACGTATGTACAAACCGATTACCGCCAGACCCGTGCGTAAGCACCGAGAGTCGTCTGCTGCCCTTCAGAGAGTTCACTCAGGGTTTGAGACCACGAGCCCTCGGGGATGAACCGCTCGGGATTGCGCTGATAGGCATCGAGCGCTGCACGCCAGGTACGAACGACCTGTGTGATATAGGCTGGGCTTCGCTGACGGCCTTCCAGCTTGATCGCCTGGATCCCGATCTCGGCCAGTTGGGGCAGGATATCCAGGGTGTTGAGGCTGGTGGGTTCTTCAAAGACGTGCCGGATGCGGTCTCCTGCCCGGTATCGCCCCTTGCAGAGCGTAGGGTACCCTGCGGATTCCTCTGGCGTGAACCGGTCGAGCAGGATGCCCGCGACACGTGTTTCAAGGCCCTGCGAGGTTGTGATCCATTCCACAGATTCTGCAGGAGAACAAGCACCATAGTTGTTGGGTGACCGGCCGCAGGCATAAGAAGAGAGTAGGCAGCGTCCCTCGACCATGATGCAGAGACTGCCGAAACCGAACACTTCGAGAGGGACCACGTCATGTTCCGCGAGCCTTGCGATCTGGCTCAAGGACAAGACACGGGGCAGGACTGCCCGGCGGATGTTGAACAACTCCCGATAGAGCTGAAGTGACCGCCAGTTCGTGGCTGAGGCCTGTACGGAAAGATGGAGCCGAAGCTCCGGGTAGGTTCGGCAGGCATAATCGAGAACCGCCATGTCGGCTGCGATGAGTGCTGATACATTGGCTTCGGCAGCCTGGTCCACGGCGGCTTTCCAGTGATCCCACGCCCCCGCACGCGCGTAGGTGTTGATCGCCACGTAGAGCTGAGCCTGAAACCGCCTGGCTTCGGAAACGGCCTCCCGAAGGTGGTGGGGATCAAAATTCAATCCGGGAAAATTACGTGCGTTGGTCTCGTCGCGGAGACCTACATAGACGGCATCGGCACCCGCTGCCAGCGCAGCTTTTAGTGCGCCCGGGCTGCCGGCTGGAGCAACGAGATCCATCATATAGAACGGCCACTCATCCGGGACCAGGGTAGATCCCGTGATGCCTGAGGCACTTGATGCACATCAAGAAGACTGGCCTGGATGACCATCAGCGTTTCCGGGACCGATTTGCAGTGTACACACGACTCCCGCCCCAGGTTTGCGCCCGCGAGCCCCAACTGGGCATGAAATCTTGAGCAACGCCGAGATGGTCGAGTGTCCGGGCGACGATGAAACTGACGAGCCGCTCGACGGTGACTGGAGGTTGATAAAAGCCAGGACTTGCCGGGAGTATGACAACTCCGGCCTGCGCCAGATGGAGCATGTGGGCAAGATGAATGGTGCTCAGGGGCGTTTCCCGGGGAACCATCACCAGCCTGCCCCGTTCCTTGATCATGACATCGGCTGCGCGTTCCAGCAGCGTGTGGCTTGCGCCGGTCGCCACGGCGGACAGTGTGCCCATGCTGCAAGGGCAGATCGCCATCGCGTCGATGCGCGCGGATCCGCTGGCCATTGGAGCGCTCCACTGCTGGTTTCCAAAGACGCGCAGACGACCATGGCGGGTTATGCTCCGGGCGAAGTACTGGTCCAGTTTGCGTCCGATGGCCTGTGGCTGTGCCGGGAGAACCAGTCCGGTTTCCATCGCGATGACCGTACGCGCCGGATCAGTCACGATCGCGTGAACTTCCCTGCCGGCATCCAAAAGCCTTGCGATGAGCTCGAGACCATATGCAGCGCCTGATGCGCCACTCACTCCGACCACGATGGGTGGCAGACCCTCTTCTGGGCGGGAGGCCGATCGCGGAGGTGTCCTGGTCACCCGAGACCTAGGCTTGACCACAGCCGGTCCACGCGCATGACTGTTTCGGGATCTTTCTGGATCGGGCGTCCCCAGGCATGTCCCGTTTCACCGATCCCTTTGCTGGTCGCATCGATCCCGAGTTTGGAACCCAGCCCGTTTGTTCCAGATGCAAAATCCAGATTGTCAACTGGAGTCGCCTCAACGCACAAGATGTCCCGCCGGGGATCCACGCGGGTACTCAACGCCCAAAGCACATCTTTCCAGTTACGGACATCGATATCATCATCCGTCACAATCACATACTTGGTATAAAGAAACTGGCGCAACACGCTCCAGATGCCGAACATGATCCGTTTGGCTTGCCCCGGGTACTCCTTGCGGATGCTCACACAGGCCATCCGGTAGCTGCAGGCTTCAGGTGGAAGATAAAAATCGGCAATTTCCGGGAATTGACGCTTGAGTATCGGGACGAAGAGTTCATTCAAGGCCGCTGCCAAGACCGAAGGTTCATCTGGTGGCCGCCCGGTGTGGGTGGAGTGATAGATGGGGTGGTCGCGATGCGTCAGGCAAGTGACGGTGAGGACCGGGAACAGGCTCGGTTCGTCGTAGTAGCCGGTATGATCACCGAAAGGGCCCTCGGCAGCCACTTCGCCCGGCTGGATGAATCCCTCGAGCACGATCTCGGCGTGGGCCGGGACGCTCAGGTCATGCGACAGGCATGAAGCGACTTCCGTCCGCGCACCCCGAAGCAGGCCCGCAAACGCAAACTCTGAGAGATGGTCCGGAATCGGCAACGCAGCGGCGATCAACATGGCGGGATCCGCACCAATGGCTACGGCCACCGGGAACGGATCTTGTGGATGGGTCCGGCACCAGGCCTGATAATCCAGTGCGCCTCCTCGATGGGGTAGCCATCGCACAATCAATCGATTGCGGCCGATCACCTGCTGGCGGTAGACACCGACGTTCAGACGTTCCGAATCGGGTCCTCGTGTGACCGTGAGCCCCCAGGTGATCAGGGGCCCGGCGTCGCCGGGCCAGCAGGTGGGTATGGGCAGGCCACCCAGATCCACATCTTTTCCTGTCAGGCGGCGTGCCTGACATACCGGATGCCTGACCTCGTGAACAGGCATCTTGAGCGCACCCCGCACCCGATCCAGGTGACTCCATAAATCAGCCCATCCGCGCGGAGGGTCCGGCTCGCGGAAAAGGGCCAGTGTCTCACCCAAGGCGTGTAGCTCCTCCAGGCTGTCATGACCGAGGGCCCATGCAATTCGCCGGGGTGTGCCCAACAGGTTGGTCAGGATTGGCATGCTGTGCCCTGTTGGCTGTGTAAACAGCAACGCGGGACCATGGTTTCGCAAAACGCGGTCCGAGATTTCAGTGACTTCCAGTTCAGGGTTGATTCCTGCCGAGATCCGCTTGAGCTCCCCGCGTTGCTCCAGTTCAGTCATGAAGGTTCGCAGACTGGTGGATGGCATTGGTGACCCGTTCAGGCTGGGTCGCGCGCAGTGACAGCGATGCGCGAGGAATCGATGCCATGGATCAAGGCTTCTTCCCACTCGAGTGTCACGCGATCACTGTAACGTCCTAACCGATCGATCCAGTGCTGAAGGCAGGTGTTGCACTCGGCCGGGAGGGCTTTGAGCACGAGAACCAGTGCCATCGTCTGGCGTCGACGAAGCAGGCGATCCAAGATCCGTAAGGCAGCCTTGAGGTCAACGGGACCACAGGTGCGCTCAATGACTATGCGAAGCCGTGCCGGCTTTCTAAACCGGTCAAGGTCAATCTTGAAGAGACCCTGCACGAGTTGGGTATGCAGCCTGTGCGACAGGCTGGACATGCAGTATTCAGCAAATACCCGATCCCCCTGGGGGGAATCTTGTATGCAGCGCCGAGTATATTCCTGGATGGAAAATCCAGTAGCCCAATCCTGGCAGACCAGATGCCAGAGCGACGGGCGCACGCGAACCAGGCTCCAGAGGAAAGACGCCACACTGCCCAGACCACCCCTCAAGACTCCACGCTTGATCAACCGCCAGAGCAGAGCCCGGGATTCGTGAGGGTTGATCGGCCGCGGAAACGGGCTCTCGCGGTAGAAACGCAGTTTATTGTGGATGCGCGTTGCAATCGCCCGATGGGAGGTCAGGCGTGCGTACAGGGTGGCGTAGCCAGCGATCATTTCCTCATAGGTCATGTGGAGGGGCAACACGTTGGTGTGCGCACCGGTATTGTCGCCTGGCTGCACATCCCGACGCAGCCGGTTTGCGCGTTCCAGTCGTTCGTACAGGGGTGTGCGGGGCACGGCCGTCAACAGGCCCAGCATGGCTACCTGGATGCCGGAATCCTCGATAAAGCGGTATTGGCGCTCAAACGTCTCAGCCGTATCATGATCGAAGCCAACAATAAAGCCACTGAACACATCCATGCCTGCCCGATAGAAGGCGCGAACGGCATCCAGCAGGTTGCCCCGGAGATTTTGTTTTTTCCCCACCGCGGTCAAGCTTTCAGGGTCAGGCGTCTCAATGCCGAGGAACACCCAACGGAAACCCGCGGCACGCATGCCGGCGAGCAGTTCAGGGTCGGTCGCGAGATTGACCGATACCTCGGTGCCAAATGAAAACGGATACCCATGGTTGCGCTGGTATTCCGCAAGAAACTCGAGCAGCGCCCTTGCCCGTGGCCGGTATCCGATGAGATTGTCATCCACAAAGAAAACATTGTGTACTCCGGCCGGATGCAGGGCCTCGAGTTCATTGTGGATTTGTGCAAGCGATTTGGTACGGGGTTTCCGGCCGAACAGGATGGGAATGTCACAGAATTCGCAGAGGTAAGGGCAACCACGCGAGAACTGCAGGCTGGCCGTGGTATACGCTGAAAGTTTGAGGAGGTCGAAACGCGGCGTGGGGGTATGTTGAAGGTCCACAGGCTCTGGCTGCTCGTATCGCGCGCGCGGAGTGCCCAGCTCGAAATCGTGGCAGAACTGCGGCCAGATCAGTTCGGCCTCGCCGACAATCAAGGTGTCGGCAAGCCCCTCATAGGCCGAGGGCGACAGGGAAGCGTAGCTCCCGCCGCTGACGACGTGGTATCCCTTTTCACGATAATAGCGGATGAGCTCCCGTTGGCGGGGAAACTGGACTGCCATGCCGCCGATACCGACGATATCGGCTTCCGGCTGGGCAGGCAAGGGTTCGATGTTTTCGTCATGGATCGATATGACCCAATCAGCGGGCGTCAACGCAGCAAGGGTTGCCAGTCCGAGCGGAGGATTGATTGCGCGTTTGTCGAGGAGCAGTTCACGGAGCGCCCAACGGAAGCTCCAGAAGCTTTCCGGGAAACGGGGATTGATCAAAACCAGACGTACCGGCTTTGGGAGGGGGATTCCCGAATCAATCGGCTGCACGATCCACCAGGGTCATGTCGTGTGTGCATTGTGCGAGATCGCCTGGAGCCGTGGGTTGATGCAAATCAAGTCGACAGGCGGGCGGATCAGGCCGTCATGAGGGATGAATGCCGGTGCCGCCATGCCTGATCCTTTATAATCGACGCTCACTGGATTCATCCCCTGGCAACATCCTGGAGCCCGAGTGACCCCATCGTCCGAACTTCGCTTTTCGGTGTCCGATCTCGATCTCGCGGTGAGTCCCGGCGACGACTTTTATGCATACGCGAATGGCGGATGGTGCCGTGCCAACCCCATCCCCGAGGATTACAGCCGCTGGGGCACGTTTATCGCACTCGACCGGAGAAACCGGGAGCAGCTCCGGGAGCTATTGGAAGATGCCCGCGCCACCCAGGGCGCACCCCCCGGATCCCCGACACAGCTCGTGGGCGACTGGTATGCCGCAGCGATGGACGAGGGGTCGATCGAACAGGCCGGCTGGACGCCGCTCCACGCACTCCTTGAAGCCATCGGTTCGTACACCGACCCTTCCCGTCTCTGGCCGCTGGTCGCCCGGCTCCAGCAATCGGGCACGAACCCCTTTTTCGAGCTGGGCGTGCAACAGGATGCGGAAGACAGCACGAGGATGATCGCCACCGTCTATCAGGGGGGGCTCGGCCTTCCGGAGCGCGACTATTACCTCGATCCCGATCCCTTCTATGCAGAGGCACGCGAGGCTTATGTCCGCTATCTCGCGAGCCTTCTCGATCTCTGGCAGGGAGGAGCTGATCCGGTCCACCTCGAGCAGGCTCGGGACACGCTCGCCTTCGAACGGGAGCTCGCCCGGGTCACGATGACACCTGCCGAACAGCGTGATCCCCGGGCGGTTTATCACCCGCGCACCATCCAGGCGCTCGTTTCGGAAATTCCCGAGATCGGCTGGCACGGGTTGTTTGGTGCGCACGGCCTGGCGCGGGAGTTCCCGGTCAATCTCGCCCAACCCGCGTTCTTTGCCCGCCTCGGCCGGCTCGTGGCAGAGACGGATCCCGGACGCGTGAGGCGTTATCTCGTCCTGCACCTCCTATCCGACTTTGCACCCTGTCTCTCCTCCGCCTGGGTCGAGACGCATTTTGCCTTCACGAAGGCCTTGACCGGGACGGAACGGATCCAGCCCCGCTGGCTCCGCGTCGGCCGCGCACTGGATTCCGCGATCGGTTTCGCGCTGGGACAGCTCTACGTGGCGCGATATTTCCCCCCCTCGTCACGGAAACGGACGCAGGCCATTTTCGATGAGGTCCGGGCCACATTCCGGGACCGGATACGCGATCTCGGGTGGATGAGCGAGCCGACGCGTGCACGCGCCCTCAAGAAACTCGACCGGCTGGGAACCCGGATCGGCTATCCCGACCGCTGGCGGGACTACCCGGGGCTCGTGGTTGACCGGGACGCCTACGTGGCGAATGTATGCCGCGCGCAGGCACATGCGCTCGCGTACGATCTCGCCAAGATCGGGCAACCGGTGGACCCGGAGGAGTGGTTCATGACGCCACAGACCGTGAACGCCTACTATCACCCGGCTAGAAACGAGATGGTGTTCCCGGCGGGCATCCTGCAACCGCCCTTTTTCGATCCGGACATGCCGGAAGCCTATAACTACGGTGCCATCGGCGCCGTGATCGGGCATGAGATGACCCATGGATTTGACGATCAAGGCAGGAAATATGATGCGTCAGGCAATCTCGCGGACTGGTGGCTGCCCGAGGACGAGCGGGGCTTCGGTGAAAGGATCGAAGCGCTCCGGATCCAGCTTCAAAATGCCCGATTCAAGGAGGGGCTCACGCTCAATCCCGAGCTCCTGATGGGTGAGTTCATCGCCGATATCGGCGGCGTGAGCCTCGCCTATGAAGCCATGGTGCGGGCCGGAATTGATCCGGATGGGCACTCGGGGCCGGACGGCTTCACGCACCGGCAACTTTTTTTCCTGGCGTTCGCCCATCTCTGGGCGGGAGATGTGCGGGACGACACCCTGCGGCTCATGCTCGCGAGCGATCCCCACCCACCCGCGACCGTACGGGTGAACGAGACGCTCAGAAACGTCAAGGCTTTTGCCGGGGCCTTCCCGATGCCGGAAGGGGCCCCCCTCTACCCGCGTTGCCCGGTCGATCCCTGGGGAGGGACCTAACCTCCGCTCAGGAGCGTTTCCGCGATTTGCCGGAGGAGGACGGCGGGACGTGGCCGGTGGCGATGTGTGGCGCCGCCCGGTCGCAGTTCTTCTGCTGGTCATCGAAAAAGATGTCCGCGCCGAAGGCTTCGAGAAAGGGAGCCTTGTCACGGCCACCGAGGAAGAACATCTCGTCGATCCGGATGTTCCAGGCCCGGAGGGTCCGGATGACCCGCTCGTGGGCCGGGGCGGCGCGCGCGGTCACGAGGGCCGTGCGGATCGGGGCCGGATCTTTCGGAAACTCGGCCTGGACCTTGTGGAGTGTGGCGAGGAAGTTCTTGAACGGTCCTCCGGGCAGCGGGTCGCGCGCGTGGCTGGTTTCCTGCTCGGCAAATGCCGGGAGCCCCTGTTCCCGGTAAATTCGCTCGGCTTCGTCGGAAAACAGGACCGCATCCCCGTCGAAGGCGATCCGGAGCTCGGGGAAGCGGCTTTCGCCTGCCGCGCGCGGCATGATGGTTGCGGCGGCGTGCCCGTTTTCGAGTGTCTGGCGCACCGCTTCGGCATCGGCCGACAGAAACAGGTCGGCGGCGAAAGGCTGGATGTAGGGGGCGGTCTCGTGTCCCCCGCTGAACACGGCCTGCGTGATATCGAGCCCGTAGTGTCGGATCGAGTTGAAGACCCGTAGCCCGGTATCGGCGCTATTGCGGGACAGAAGAATGATTTCGACCCGCCGACGCCGGTCCGGGCCCTGGTTCAGGCGCAAAAGTTTCTCGACCAGCGGAAACGCGACGCCGCGGCCCAGGATTTCCTCTTCGTGGCTCATCTGGTAGCGGGCATAGGCCTCGACACCCTCGGTCTCGAACAGGCGATGGCTTTCTTCAAGATCGAAGAGCGCGCGCGAGGAGATCGCGACCACCATGGGTTGATCCGGCGGGAGCGTCCGGGAGGTCCGGGAATTGCCGGACAGCGGAGCGTCAGGGGTGGGCATGGGTCACGATCCCTGGGAAGCCTTGGAAATCCCGGGGCGGACGGAATCTCTGCCCTCCGGGTCCCGGATGGGGGGCTTGGGTTGAGGCGCGGGAAGCCGTCACGATGGGGGTCGATTCCAGTGTCCGGTCAACCGGTCTTGGGTTATCATAACGTTCCTGAGATCCTCGTGGAGAGACCGATGCCCATCATGCAGCAACAGTCCCATAATCCGACACTCAGAAACGGCCTGCTTTCCCAGTTCCCGGCAACGCCCGCCGGGCAGACGATGACACTCCACGGCGCATTGAACAAGGTCCTGATCAGTCTGGTCCTGGTCGTCGTCTCTGCGCTTTTTACTTGGAACCGCTATGTAGAAGTCCTGAACCTGACCCACAATCCGGCCCAGGCGATGGCGGCAACCAGCCTGTATCTCTGGATCGGACTGATCGCCGGCCTGATCCTGGCCATTGCCACCTCCTTCAAGCCCATGTGGGCGTCCGTGACGGCGCCGCTTTATGCGATTGCCGAAGGCCTGTTTCTGGGATCCATGTCGGCCATGTTCAATGCCAGTTACCCCGGGATCGTGATCCAGGCCGTTCTGCTCACGTTCGCCGTGATGGGGGTCATGTGGTTCCTGTACCGGAGTGGACTCATCCGGGTCACGAACAAGCTCCGGATGGGGATCATGGCCGCAACCGGCGGGGTGTTCCTGTTCTACATGGTGACCTGGATTGTCGGCTTCTTTGGTGTGTCGACCGAGAACCTCTTTTTTGGGAGCCAGATCAGCATCGTGATCAGTCTCGTGATCGTGGCGATCGCGGCGTTCAACCTGCTCCTGGATTTCGATCTGATCGCAAGAGGCGCAGAATCCGGCTGGCCGCACTACATGGAATGGTATTCGGCGTTCGCCCTCACGGTCACCCTGGTCTGGCTCTACCTCGAACTCCTCACCCTGCTCGCCAACCTCAACTCCCGCTGAGGAGCGATGCCGCCGGCCCGGTGAGTGTCTCGGGTGAGCGGATTCAGCGGCTCGCGACCGCGGGGACACGCGGCGTACGCCGGGGGCTCCGGAGCTCGCGCCAGGTCAGCTCGCCCACGGCAGCACGGATCGCGTAGCCCGCGACGATGCGGGCGACTTCCGCACTGACCAGGTTGACTCGCGATGCCAGGAGTTCATGTTCGGCATTGAGCACGTTGAGGAGGGTCTTGACCCCTTGGCGGTGTTCGGCCACGACTCCCCGGTAGGCGATCACTTCCGCTGCGACTTGTGCCTTGAGCGCCCGGATCTGGGCCTCGGACGTCACGTAGTTCTGCCACGCCTGGGTCGCCGCCGTAAGCGCTGATCGCAGCACCGCCCGGCCCCGCGCCTGTTGTTCCCGTAGACGCTCGCGCGCGACGCGGGTCCGGGCGCTCGTGACACCGCCCGAGTAGATCGGAACCGTGACATTGACGAGCAATGCGGCCGTATTGAGGCGGGTAAATCCGAACTCGGGGTTGTAGGACCGCAGATATTCCGCCACGAGCTCGACCGATGGGAGGGATGCGCTCCGGACCTCGGTAATCGCGGCCCGCGCCGAGCGGATGCCGTAACGGGCAACCAGCACGGAAAAGTTCTCGCGCGCCAGTGCACGGGTCTCGGCCAAGGAGTGCGGCAGAGGGCGGATCGGCAGTGGTGGTGCGAGGGTACCGGGCGAAGATCCCACGATTTCCCTGAAGACCGAGTCCACGTTGGCCAGCTGTCCCGATGCGGCGATCACCGCGGCTTCTGCCTGGTCGAGCCGGGCACGTGCCTCTGCGAGATCGGTGCGCGTGGCCTCGCCATTGCGCAGACGGGCCTCGGTGGATTGCAGGTGTTCACGCAGCAGTCGCTCGTTGTTTTGCTCGAGGCGGAGAATCGCCTGGCTCCGGTAGACGGAACCATAGATCTCGGCCACCGCGAGAAACGTGTGCTGTTCGGTCTCGCGCATCGCGGCGAGGCGGGCGGAGACCCCGTTCTGGGCGACGCGAATCGAGGCTCGGGTATGGCCTCCCTGCCAGATCGGCTGTTCGATCTCGAGGCCGTAGGCATTTTCGTTCGCGGCCAGGCTGGCGTTGTTGAGATGAAAGAGGTTCGAGGTGATCCCCCAGCGGTCCCGGCCGATGCTGCCCGCCAGAAACACGCGCGGATGATCTCCGCTCCGAGCCACATCGATCTCGGAGTCCGAAGCTTCTAGCGCTGAACGGGCAGCGAGGAGGTCCGGGTTCGTGTGGTAGGCGAGGAAGAACGCCTGGGCGAGGGTCTTGGCACCGTCTGCCCGGGCGAAGCCCATGCTGCCTAGAATCCATGCTCCAAGCCCGATCACCACGATCCGTTTTGAAATCGGTCGATGCAGCCGGTTTGGGTTCGTCATGGGCGTCGTGTCCAGGAGTGGATTCGGGATTTCGCAGAGCGCGGGGGAGGATTCCGAAATTCTACCTCTCGCCCGGCATTTTGTCCGCAAGCGCGGAATCCGGGCCGGGCCTTGCGGGATTGCCCGAGACCCTGGCTACGGGAGCTACCCGGGCTCACCGCTTGAAGAGAGATGAGGCAAAAAGCACGGCTCCGATGGTAATGGCGGAATCCGCCACATTGAACGCGGGGTAATACCAGTGGTGGTAATGGAGCAGAATGAAATCAATCACATGGCCGTGCAGTAACCGGTCGATGGCATTGCCCAGGGCGCCTCCGAGAATGAGGCCCAGTGCAACCGGGAGCCTCCGGGGGCGACGGGGCAGACGGAAAATCCAGACCCCGATCACGACCGAAACCGTCAGGGCAAGCGTCAAAAACAAATCGTTGCGCCAGGCGCCCGGCCCGTTCAGGAGGCTGAAGGCCGCACCCCGGTTATAAATCCGGGTGAGCGAGAAAAAAGAGAGGAGCCGGATCCGTCCGCCAGCTGGGATGTGGGTCTCAATCCAGGCCTTGCTCCACTGGTCCAGCGCGATCACGAAAGCGCTCAACAAAAAATACCGCGACTGGAGTAGCCGGTCTCTCCGTGCCTCCATCCTTGCTCCGGGCTCAGATGAAGGCACGGGTCTCGCCTGGGCCAAAGAGGTTTTCGAAGCATCGCCCGCAGAGATCCGGATGGTCCGGACGCTGACCCACCTCCTCCTCGTAGTGCCAGCAGCGGCCACATCGCCGGCCCGGGGCCTTCACGAGCCTGAGATGGGCGCCTTCCATCCCGTCGATCGGCCTGGCATCTGCGGGGGCCGGGGCGGGCTTGAGTTCCACGCGCGAGGTGAGGAACAGGAAATGCAGTTCGGAGCCGAGAGGCCGGACCGCATCCAGCAATGCCGGAGGAAGATAAAGCTGAACCGCGGCTTCGAGGCTTTTCCCCATGCGGCCCGCGCGCCTTTCGAGTTCGATGGCCCGGTTGATGGCACTGCGGATCTCGAGCAGGGAATCGAAGGGCCACCGCGTGACCGCTTCCGGACACTCCGGGATCGCCGGGAAGGTCGACAGCATGACTGATTCGGCGTTTGTGCCGGGCAGGTGGCTCCAGACTTCCTCGGCCGTGAAGGGCAGGATCGGAGCCATCCAGTGAACGAGGCTTCGGGCGATCGCGTGGAGGGTCTGCTGTGCCGAACGCCGGGCTGGTGAAGCGGCAGCGAGGGTATAGAGCCGGTCTTTCAGGACATCGAGGTAGAAGCTCCCGAGATCGACGACACAGAAGTTGAGAAGCATCTGGGTGATGGCGTGGAAGGCGAACCGGTCGTAGGCTGAGCGAATCTCGAGATCCAGGAGGCGTGCCTTTTCGAGCATCCATTGATCGAGGGCCAGGCGCTGCCCGGGTGCCGGGGCATGACGAGCCGGGTCGAAATCGCCGACATTGATCAGGAGAAACCGGAGTGTGTTGCGCAGGCGCCGGTACATGTCCGCGCTCTGGTCCAGGATCGCATCCGACACCGCGAGTTCGGAACGGTAATCGTTGCCGGCGACCCAAAGACGCAGGACGTCTGCACCCAGCCGGTCGATCACCGCCTGGGGGGCGATCACGTTCCCCAGCGATTTCGACATCTTGTGCCCATCCGGATCGACCGTGAATCCGTGGGTCAGGACCGCCCGGTAGGGAGCCCGCCCGCGGAGGGCGGCTGCCGTGATCAGGGAAGACTGGAACCAGCCCCGGTACTGGTCGGAACCTTCGAGATAGAGGTCTGCGGGCCAGCCGAGTCCGGGGCGGCTCGCGAGAACGGTTTGATGGGTCAACCCTGAATCGAGCCAGACGTCGAGCACATCGTCGATGCGGTGGTAGCCCCGGCGATCGATCGGACTCGCATCCGGCTGGTCGAAGGCGGCGAGGCCGGCCTCGACGCCATCCGCTTCGATCCGGAGGGCCAAGCCGTCGAGCAGCTCGGCCGCCTGGGGATGAAGTGCCCCGGTCTCATCGTGCACCCAGAGCGCGAGCGGCACCCCCCAGACGCGCTGGCGGGAAATGCACCAGTCCGGCCGGCTCTCGACCATCTGGGTCATGCGTTGAAGTCCCCAGTCGGGGTGCCAATGGACTTCCTGGATCGCCTTGAGACTCTGCGCGCGAAGCGCTCCTTCCTCGAACGGAATGAACCACTGCGCGGTGGCGCGGAAAATGACGGGTGTCTTGTGGCGCCAGCAATGCGGGTAGCTGTGGGACCATGCTGCCCGGTTGAGCAGCGTACCGTGCGCGTTCAGGAGCGCTTCGATCGCACCCCCGGCCGCCATGATCGACAGGCCGGACAGGGGCTCGACCCCTGGGCGAAATCGGCCTTGCGGGTCGACCAGGTCATCCAGGGGAAGCCCGTAACGCTTGCCCATCGCAAAATCCTCGAGGCCGTGTGCCGGAGCTGTATGGACCGCACCGGTCCCGACATCGAGTTCGACGTGGTCGCCGAGCACGACCGGGACCTTCCGCGGGTAGAACGGATGGATGAGCTCGAGGCCCTCAAGGGCTGCTCCCGGGACGATGCCGACCTCGGCCACCCGGGTCATGCCATATCGCTTGAGCGCATCTTCCGCGAGCGATGCGAGCAGGATGAGTCCCTCGTCTCCTGCGGGCCCATGGACCTTGAGGCAGGCGTACCGGGCTTCGGGATTGAGTGCGACGGCGCGGTTTGCAGGG
>JAJZNM010000010.1 GCA_021852325.1 Pseudomonadota bacterium | reverse complement strand
GGCCCGGGGCTGGTGGCAGGGGTTTCAGCTCGATCGAGGCGCGCGCTGCGCCGGTTTGCACGGAGGGGGTTCCCTCGCCCGCATTCGTGGCACCCGAAGGTGGAGGCGCGAGGAGGACCGTTTCATGGCCGGCCGGTGGGGTGGGGTTCGAGCCTTCCAGCCGGTAGACCACAAAGCCCACGACCAAAAGCACTCCACACCAGACGAGAATGGCCGCTTTCGTTCTACGCACAATCCCGCTCCCGGGGCGCCGGGTGAGTCCCGCCGCTGGATGGAAACCGCTCCTCGATCAGGGGCAGCATCCGCTCGAGGGTCCGGAATGAACCGGTGACGACCCCGACTGGCGCAGACTGAGCCCTCTCCCCGTCCACGATCAGCTCCTCGAGCGGATCTCCACACTCAATTCTGGCACAAGGCAGCGCCGCACGCACCCGCGCGGCAAGCTCGGACGAGGGCAGGCCGCGCGGCCCGGGGAGCCCGATGGGGTGCCAGACATCGATTTCGGGGTCGAGCGCACGAACAAAACCCTCGACATCCTTGTCGCGCAACATTCCGAGGATCGCATGGACCCGCCCGGCCTCCTTCCGCATCCTGAGTTCCCGGGCCAGGGTCGCGGCCGCGGCCGGATTGTGCGCGACATCGAGACACCAACGGATCCGCCCGGTCTCACGCCATTCGAATCGGCCGGGAAGCCGCGCGGCGCCGAGACCGGCCCGGATGGCCTCATCGGACACCGGCCAGTCTTGGGCGATCGCGTCAATGAGCGCGAGGGCCGTGGCGGCGTTGTCGAGCTGGAAGCTCCCGGGGAGCGCGGGCTCGGGCAACCCGAGGCGTTCGCGCGTCTGATTCCGGTAGCTCCAAGAGCCGGTCTCCCCGTCCCGCTGCCAGTCAAAATCCTGGCCCCTCAAGACGAGTGCCGCGCCGACCCGACGGGCCTCCTCGAGGAGGCTCCGGGGCGGGTCCGGATCCCCGACGATCGCGGGTTTGTAGGTGCGGAAGATGCCCGCTTTTTCACGTCCGATCGATTCCCGGTCCGGGCCCAGCCATTCGACATGGTCGATTCCGACACTCGTGACCGCCGAGGCGATGGGATTGATGGCATTCACCGCATCGAGCCGGCCTCCGAGCCCGACCTCGAGCACCAGGCAGTCCAGCGAGGTCTCCCGGAAGGCGAGCAGCGCAGCGGCGGTCCCGAACTCAAAAAAGGTGAGCGGCAGGGTCCCGCGCTCGGCTTCGGTGGCCGCGAACGCCCGGCAGAGCGGACGGTCGCCGATCTCCGCGCCATTGATCCGGATCCGCTCTTCATAGCGGAAGAGGTGGGGCGAAAAATAGGCGCCCACGCGATAGCCCGCCGCGCGCAGGATGGCTTCCACGAAGGCGACCGTGGACCCCTTGCCATTGGTCCCCCCGATGACGAGCGCCGGCGGGTCCTTGGGCCCCCAGCCGATCCGTCCGAGGAGTGCCTGCATCCGCTCGAGCCCCAGGTGGATGGTTTGCGGTGGCGAGAGCGATTCGAGGTGGTCGAGCCAGCCGGTGACGGTATCCGGCATCCCCTTCATGCGGGTCTCGACGGACTGAGGAGGCGGACCAGCCGACCGATCCGGCTGCGATGTTCACGTCGGTCGAGGATCAGATCGATCGCACCGCTGGTGAGGAGGAATTCCGCATGCTGGAAGCCTTCCGGCAGGCTTTCCCGCACGGTCTGCTCAATGACCCGGGGCCCCGCGAAGCCGATGAGCGCGCCCGGTTCCGCGATGTTGATGTCGCCGAGCATGGCAAGGCTCGCGGTCACCCCACCCGTGGTCGGGTCGGTCATCACGGACAGGTAAGGCACCCCGTAGCGTGCAAGGCGGCTCAAGGCGGCGCTGGTCTTCGCCATTTGCATGAGCGAAGTGAGTGCCTCCTGCATCCGTGCGCCACCGCTCGCACTAAAACAGATGAGGGGCACTTTCATCTCGAGCGCGGTATTGCAGGCCCGGACGAAACGCTCACCGACCACCGACCCCATCGAACCACCGAGGAACGCAAACTCGAACGCCGCAGCCACCACCGGGGCGCCGTCGAGCGCGCCGGTCATGGTGACTAGTGCATCGCGTTCGCCCGTTGCCTTCTGCGCCGAGGCGAGCCGGTCACGGTAGCGGCGAGTATCCTTGAACTGGAGAAAATCGACCGGCGAGATCCCGGCGGCGATTTCAACCGTCGAGTCCGGATCGAGAAACCCTTGCAGCCTGACACGGGCACCGATGCGCATGTGGTGGCTGCATTTGGGGCACACGAAGAGGTTGCGCTCGAGCTCCGGGCGGTAGAGAACGGCCGAGCAACCCGGACAGCGGGTCCAGAGTCCCTCGGGAATGCCCTTGCGCGGACGTTTTTCAGGCGCCCCCTTGGACGACATCCAGCGTGACCACCACACGAACGAGCCTCCCCGACGGGCGCGACCCCTGCCTGGGACATGATATCGAATTGCCGCCCCGGCCGCCTGCCGGGGTATCCCGCACAACGCTCACCCGCGGCCAGCCAGAGAAGGCTCGATCGATCCCCCAAGATCCGTTTCCCCGAGTCCGAAATGCTCCGGATAACGGACCGCCCAGAGATAGAGGCCATCGGCCGGAAGGGTCGGCCCGGCACAGGAACGGTCACGGCCAGCGAGGAGCTCGCGCAGCCAGTCCCGGGATTGCCGGCCGCGGCCGATTTCAAGGAGCGATCCTGCGAGGTTACGGATCATGTGGTAGAGAAAGGCATTGCCGGTCACCTCGAGGACGATCTCCGGCCCCGAGACGGTCAGCGAAAGGTGGTCCAGACGACGCCTGGCGGAGCGCGACTGGCACCCGGCGGATCGGAAC
>JAJZNM010000174.1 GCA_021852325.1 Pseudomonadota bacterium | reverse complement strand
GGTCGCCGCGCCTGCCTCTCCCCGCGAGCCGATGCGGGCTCCACCGAGTTCGGGCAGTCCAGGCCGATGAGTGCCGTGTGGTGGCGCGAGACGCATACCCTCGAGACCGGAGAGTCGTTGACCCTCAGACTTGGCGAACTCAGGCTCGTTGCGGAACGTCTCGATTCCGAATGGAACTTTTACTGGAGCCACGACTCCGCGGTTGAACGGGGTGCCGACTTCGAACGCGGACGCGCCGGCACGGGCGCCGGGGAGCATGCCTCGAACTGTCGCTATCCTTTCCGGGAGATGCTCTCCGCGATCCGCTTCGAACCCGGCCTTGCCGACCGGCCGCTCGTCATCCGCCCGGTCATGCCGCTTTACATCCCGCATGCCGAGAGCCTGAAGCTCTGGGTTTCGAGCCCAGTGTGGTGCCGTGTGATTCTCTGTGGCCCGCGTGAAGTCGCGCTCAACCTCGACCTGCCGACCGTCGTGCTGTCGGAGACCTGGTTTGGGCCCGACACCCTGAATGGCGAGGTGGGGTATGCCTCCCGCACACGCGCACGTATGACTGCCGGCGCTGAATCCCAGGACTGCGCCGGCCATCGCGCGCGGACCCCGATCGTGATCCACAACGAGGCCTCCGAGATCATCAAGATCGAGCGCTTGAACCTGCCACTCGAGAGCTGTTCACTCTATGAAGAACCCGGAGGACTCATGACCGACACGGTCCTCTGGCAGCAGCAGTCCCGTGGTCAAAAAGGCGGTATCAGGCTGATTGCGCCGGATGCTGCACGACGGATTACCGCTCCCCGGAAACCCGGAAGCGAAACGGTCCTGTCCCGTGCCTTTGGTCTCCTGTTCGATTGAGGCGACGCATGACATCCACAGGCTGGATCGCGCATCTTGAAACGAGCCATGTGATTGTTGCCGCGGTGCTGTTCGTGCTGGGCATGGTCCTGGCGTCGGCTGCCGCACGACTGATCGAAGGGTGGGCCCGGGAGCACTCGGACGCACGCCGGGCACGTGTGATCCGGAGGATTTTCCACTATTCATTGATGGTGCTCGTGATCCTGGCCGTACTGGATGTCTTGGGCGTGGGCGTGGGAGTTCTCCTTGGTGCAGCGGGCATCCTGTCACTCGGTATCGGCTTTGCCAGCCAGACCTCGCTCTCCAACATCATCAGCGGGCTCTTCCTGATCGGGGAACGTTTTTTCAGCCTCGGGGATGTCATCCAGGTCGGTACTCTCACCGGGGAGGTGCTCGCCATTGATCTCTTGTCCGTGAAACTCCGGACCTATGACAATCTCTACGTGCGGGTTCCCAACGAGACCTTGATCAAAAGCGAGATCACGAACCTCACCCGCCTGCCGATCCGCCGTCTCGATCTGACGATCGGTGTGGGGTATGACTCCGATCTCGGCCAGGTCCGCTCGACCCTTCTCGGGATTGCGCGGAAACTGACGTTCTGCCTCGAAGAACCGTCGCCCTTGGCCGTCTTTTCCGGCTTTGGGGCGAGTAGCCTCAATATCCAGTTTTCGATCTGGATCCGGCGTGAGAACTATTCGGCCGCCATGAACGGGCTGGCCGACGAAATCCTCAAAACCTTTCGGGAAGCCGGCATTGATTTGCCGTTCCCGCAGCAAGTGGTGCATTTTGCCGCGGCGGATCCATTCGTGCACCTGCCTTCGTCCGGATCGCCGGGTGATCTTCGGCAAGGCCGATGAACACATTCCCGAAGCGTGGCCAGCAATGGGTGAGGCGACTTTACCGGGGCTCGCCGGGTCAGGCCCTGCCCTGGCTCCTCGGCAGCCTCGTGATCGTGATCGGCGTCCTCAATGGAATCGATTCGGGACTCTGGCGCGAGATCCTCCTGGACGAGCTGCCGCCGATCGGCCCCTTGTTCGTGGCCTGGATCGAATCGCTCCTCTGGACGCTGGCACTGATCCTGTTCGGAACGGGCCTCCTGTTCCGTTCTCGTCTCAGCTGGTTCATGGGACTCCTCGCGCTGGCCGCACGTCTGCTCTGGCTCGTCGATCGAGGCCGTTTCTGGACGGATCCCGCCTTGAGTCTTTCAGCGCTGGTCGCGCTGCTCATCCTCCTCCGATCCGGGAACCGCTTCCGCCGCAGTACGCTCGGTGCCGGAACGCTTTTTGCCTTGACCCTGATTACCCTGCTTTTGGCCTACGCGGTGTTTGGTGCCTTTCTTTTGGGTGACCAGTTCACGCCACCCATCCGTTCCCTGATTGCTGCGCTCTACTTTTCCGTCGTGACCCTGTCCACGGTGGGTTATGGAGACATCACGCCGCACAGTGCCGAAGCCCGGCTTTTCGTCATTTCCGTGATCGTGCTCGGGCTGACTGTGCTGGCCGTGGCCTTGAGCGCTATCATTCTACCGGTCCTGCAACGCCGCCTGGAATCCCTGCTCATGCCTAACCGCGTCATTCGCCCCCGTCGTGACCACTATCTCATCGCCGGCAACTCCTCGCTGGCGCGCAACACCTATCGTGAACTCAATGCCCGCAAGCAGAAAGTGACGTTCATTGTCTCCGAACCCTTTGAGATTGCGGGAGAAAGTAAGCTCGACATCGTGATTGGGGATCCGACCGATATTGAGGTTCTGCGCAGTGTACAGGCCGGATCCGCCAAGGCCTTGCTCGCGCTCAGTGACGACGACTCTGAAAACGCATTTGTCGTACTGGCGGCAAAAGAGCTCGATGCACCCGTCAAAACCGTGGCTGTGGTTCACAACTCGAGAAACCTGTCCCGCCTGCGCCGGGTGCACCCGGATATCCTGCTCGCCCCGCAAGTCATGGGGGGTCGGGTCCTCGCCATGTACCTGACCGGCCAGGAGGTGGATGCCGGGAAGTTCTGGGATGAGTTCCTGACCGAGATCGGCCCCACCCAAGGCTAAGGGATATCGCCCTGGGTG
>JAJZNM010000036.1 GCA_021852325.1 Pseudomonadota bacterium | reverse complement strand
GCTCGTCGAGGATCTCATCCAGAAGACGATCGGTCCCTGCAAGACCGCGATTCAGGATGCCCATCTCAAGGTGGGTGACATCGAGGATGTATTGCTGGTCGGCGGTCAGACCCGGATGCCCAAGGTGCAGGCGGTGGTCCGCGAATTCTTCGGGCGGGAACCCCGCAAGGATATCAATCCGGATGAGGCGGTGGCCATCGGTGCCGCGATCCAGGGCGGCGTGCTCCAAGGCGAGGTCAAAGACGTCCTGCTGCTCGATGTCACGCCCCTGTCGCTCGGGATCGAGACCTTGGGTGGGGTCATGACCAAGATCATCGAAAAGAACACGACCATTCCGACCAAGGCGAACCAGGTGTTTTCCACCGCGGAAGACAACCAGTCGGCCGTGACGATCCATGTGGTGCAGGGTGAGCGTGAGTTCGCCCGGGACAACAAGTCACTCGGCCGGTTCGATCTCGCTGGCATTGCACCGGCCCCGCGCGGCTTGCCCCAGATCGAGGTCACCTTCGACATCGACGCAAATGGCATTCTCCATGTCTCGGCCAAGGACAAAGCGACGGGCCAGGAGCAGTCGATTGTGATCCGGGCTTCGAGCGGCCTCACGGAGGAGGAGATCAAGCGCATGGTGGCGGATGCAGATGCACACCGGGAAGAGGATCGGCGGGCCCGCGAGCGGATCGATGCCCGGAATCAGGCCGATAACCTGATCCACATGACGGAAAAGAGTCTCCAGGAACTCGGGGAAAAGGTCGATCCACAGGAGCGCGCCCGAATCGAAGCGGCGATCTCCGATCTCAAGTCCATTCTGGACCAAGGCGACAAGTCCGCGCTCGAGGCCAAGACCCAGGCTCTCGCACAGGCGAGCGCGACGCTTGGGCAACGGGCGTACGAAGCGGCCAGCGCTGCGGCGGGCGGTACAGGCAGTGCGGACGGTGCGGCGAGATCCCAGGGACGAGGAGAGGAGGTCATCGATGCGGAGTTCGAGGACGTCGACGATTCGAAGAAACACCAGCAGTGACCGTCACCCACGGCGTGCGCGGAGCGGCAGGCTCTCCCTCCACCTCGACGCGCACCATGAGCATCGAACGCCGTGAACAAGCCTGATTATTATGAGGTGCTCTCGGTCCCCCGGGACGCGGGGCCGGACGAGATCAAGAAGGCGTTCCGCCGCCTCGCCATGAAATTCCATCCGGACCGGAACCCGGATGATCCACGGGCCGAGGAGCGCTTCAAGGAGGCCAAAGAGGCGTTTGATGTCCTGTCGGATCCGGAGCGGCGTGGCCTCTATGACCGGTTCGGCCATGCGGGCCTGTCGGGCGTTTCCGGGGATCGTGCGGGCGGATTTGACCCGAACGAGATTTTCGGAGATCTCTTTGGGAGCATATTTGGCGGCGCCTTCGGCCAGCGTGCGAGTGCTGGCGGACGCGATCTCATCTACCGGCTCGAACTTGATCTGGAACAGGTTGCCGCCGGTGCGTCCGTCCCCATCGAGTTTGAGACCTTCGTGTCCTGCGGGAGCTGCAAGGGCAGCGGATCCACACCCGGTGCCGCGGTGGAACGCTGTCCGGACTGCCACGGGCAAGGAGAGTTGCGCATCCAGCAGGGATTTTTCACGCTGCGCCAGACCTGTGCCCGGTGCGAGGGACGTGGAAGCTTGAGGCGCGCGGATTGCCGGGAATGCCAGGGTGCGGGCCGTATCCGCTCTCGCAGACGGCTCGAGGTCAAAATCCCGGCCGGGGTCGACGAAGGTGACCGCATTCGCCTGGCCGGCCAGGGTGAGACCGGTGCCCACGGGACCGGTCCTGGGGATCTCTACGTGGAGGTCCACCTCCGTCCTCACGCGCATTTCCGGCGGGAAGGGTCTGACCTCTACTGCGAGGTTCCCGTCAGTTTCGTGACCCTGGCCCTCGGCGGCATCGCTCAGGTCCCAACCTTCGAAGGTTCACAGGATCTCGATATCCCTCCCGAGACCCAAAGTGGATCTGTCTTCAAGCTCAAGGGCCTCGGCTTGCCGACCCTGAAGAGCCGTCGGCGTGGAGATCTCCTGTGCCAGGTCCAGGTGGAGATCCCGGTCAAGCTGCGCGCCGAGCAAGTGAGGCTACTCAAGGAGTTCCAGGCCACCATCGATCGGGAGGTGAAGGGTGGTGAAGCGCGTTCGTCGAAAATCTTCGGCAGGCGGCCGGGCTGAGTGACGGATCCTCAGTGACGAGCACCTGGTATTCGGATATGATCGCGGGATGGGCGTGACGAGGCCAGTGCGATTGGCGCTCATGGGGGCCGGTGGGCGCATGGGTCAGGCCGTCCGGGAGGAGGTCTTGCTGCGCCATGATCTTGAACTCATCCGGCTCCTCGGCCGTCCGCAAGCATACACGCCACACAACGTGCCTTCGTCCGCAGCGCAGGGCACATCCCCGTTGGAGCCCCTGACCCGCGAGGCGCTCGAGACGGTCGATGTCCTCGTGGATTTTTCGTCCGAGTCGGGACTCCTTGAGACGGTGCCGATCTGCCGCATGACTCGGACCGCACTCGTGAGCGGCAGCACGCCGCTCGGACCGGATGCCGGGCACCTGCTCGATGAGCTGTCCTTGCACGTGGCGGTGCTCCATGCCTCCAATTTCAGCCGTGGCATGGCCGCCTTGCTGTCGGTTCTGCCCGGACTCCACGACCGCCTCGGCCCGCGATTCGATGCAGGGGTGATTGATGTGCACCACCGGCACAAGCAGGATTCTCCCTCCGGAACCGCCCGGAACCTTGAAGCCGCCTGGGCCCGCTCGCCCGGCGCGCTTGCTCCCCTGGCCTCGCTCCGGGTCGGGGAGGCAACGGGAGACCACGCGCTCTGGATCGACGGCGATGGTGAACGCATCGAGATCTGGCACCGGGCCTGGGACCGGAGGGTTTTTGCACAAGGGGCGCTTGATGCGGCCGTCTGGATTGCGGGACAGAAGCCGGGCCGCTACGGCCTTCGTGAACTCTGGGCGCATCCCT
>JAJZNM010000041.1 GCA_021852325.1 Pseudomonadota bacterium | reverse complement strand
GGACGGGAAACTCGCCATGGCCAGGATTTCCCCGCTTCGCGGGTTCACCACGACCACGGAACCGGAGCGCGCGCGTTCCTTGACGATTTCCCTCCGGAGCGCCCGGTAGGCCAGGTACTGGAGCCTGAGGTCGAGACTGGTGCGGAGAGTGCGTCCCGGCTTGGGTCGGGACAGGATCCGGACCACGCTGACACTCTGCCCGCGCCCGTTCTGGATCACTTCCATGCGTCCATCACGGCCCTTGAGCCAGCGATTGAATTCGAGTTCAAGCCCGCCCTGCCCTTCATCGTCGATGTTCGTATAACCGATGAGCTGGCCCGCGATCGCACCGGCCGGATAGAATCGCTCGTCGGCCGGCACCAGGAAAACGCCGGGAATTCCCCGGTCCAGGATGTTTTCGGCATGAAACGGGTCGAGATCACGTTCGAGATAAAGGAAATACTCGTGCCGGGACGCTTCCACGAGACGTGCGAGATGTTCCTCGGACCAGCCGAGCAGCCGGGCGAGCGTGGACCAGTCCGCGCGTTCCTGGATGAAGACCCGGGGGTCAAGGCAAAGATCATCAACCGGCGCACTCACGGCCAGGGGCTCGCCATGGCGGTCCACGATGAGTCCCCGGTGCGCGGGTAGCGTGAGGATCCGGAGATCCCGTTCCGCGATCTGTCTCAGGAGAAACACCCGGTCACCGAGTTCGAGCCAGACGGCGCGGAGGACAAGGCCACCCGCAAAAAGCGCAAAACAGACCATGAGGAGAATCCAGCGCAGGGCTCCCGGCGGCGATGAACGGCCGCTGGCCTTCATGGCTTTTGGACCAGGATCAGCCGGACCCGGTGTGGAGGATGCATCCCGAACTCGTGTTCCGCGAGCCGTGCGATCCGGGCATGGTTGGTGAGCGTGCTTTTCTGGAGCATGAGTTGCATCCGGCGCGCGCGCGCGAGGCTATAGTCAGTCCGGAGATGCATGAGCTCGGCGAACCGGCTCCGGTGCTCATAGGTCGCCTGGACGACGAGGAGTGCACTCGCAAACAAGGCCAAGGCGAGCAGGATCGCAAGCAGGGATGAGAGTCTCATGAAACCCGCTCGGCTACCCGGAGGATGGCGCTCCGTGCCCGGGCATTGCGGCGGCACTCGAGTAGCGTCGGACGGAGAGGCCGACCCATCGGCCGCAACCGGAGTGCCTCAGTCGGAACGGCATCTCGGACGGGACGCCTTGGTTCGCGGTGGTCCCGGAGAAAATGCTTGACGATCCGGTCCTCGAGCGAATGGAAACTCACGACGAGCAGGCGTCCACCGACCCGGAGCGCGCGGGCCGCCTGGGGCAGCACCGATTCGAGTTCCATGAGCTCATCGTTGACTGCGATGCGGATGGCCTGGAATGTGCGGGTTGCCGGATGCTTGTCACGCTCGTGCCGAGGAACGGTACGGGCGACAATCCCGGCCAGGGACCGGGTGGTCCACGCGCCGGTTCGAGCGCCCCGTTGAGCGAGGATGGCCTCAGCAATGCGGCGCGCATATCGCTCCTCGCCAAACTCCCGGATCACACGCTCGAGCTCCGGCCGACTCACGCGGGCCAGCCATTCGGCTGCACTCTTCCCTTCCCCCGGGCTCATGCGCATGTCGAGAGGTCCGTCGGCTTGGAACGAAAATCCGCGCCGGGGATCTTCAAGCTGGGGTGAGGAGACCCCGAGATCGAACAGGATGCCCTGAATCTGGCCCATCACCCCCTCAGCCTCGAGCCAGTGGCCGAGATTTGAAAACCGACCTTCGTAGACACGGACCCGTGAATCTCCCGCAAACTCGTGCCGTGCATGGGTTGCGGCTTCGGGATCCCGGTCGCAGACCCAAAGGCGCGCAGTCGGGTCGAGCACGCCAAGCAGGGCCCGGGCATGTCCACCGCGTCCATAGGTGGCATCGACGTAGATCCCGGCGGGATCCCGGACGAGGGATTTCACCACCTCCTCGACCAGGACCGGAGTGTGGGTGGAGTCCACGGCAAGCGAGCCTCATAACCTGAGGTTGGCGAGTTCGGTGGGCAGGTCCGTGCCCGCTGGCATGCCTTCGGCGAGCCAGACACTGCGGTTTTCGATCCAGCGTGACTCGTCCCAGAGTTCGAACTTGTTCCCCTGCCCGATCAGGACGGTCCGGTGATCGAGTCTGGCGAAGGTGCGGAGAGGTGGTGGCACCAGAATGCGGCCATGGGAGTCCATGACGACTTCTGTGGCGTGGCCAAGCAGTAATCGCTGCAGCCGACGGGTCTGGCGATCCAGGTTGGGGAGGGCCGAAAGTTGCGCTTCGACCTGTTCCCATTCCGGCAGGGGATAGAGCAGCAGGCACTCGTCCCGGTCAACCGTGAAGACGAGAGCCCCTTGGCAGCTCTCGGACAGGGCACGACGGTAGCGGGTCGGGACCGCGAGACGGCCCTTCCCATCCAATGCCACCTGATTGACGCCACGGTACAAAATCGGCTCCTGTTGCGCTTGCGATCCCAGTTTTTACCACTTTTTACCACAACTGCAAGCTCTTGTATGGATTTGGGATGGGAAACCCTGAGAATGCAGGGCCCTGTTTTTATTTTATGATGATAATCATATACTTATATGAAAACTCGCTCGGCCCCCAAAACCCTCTGCCGAGCGCTTGCTGTCTTTATTCTCCACAACTGGCGCAAGTCTTGAGCTTCTGGATCTCAGCCGACGAGCAAGCGGTCGAGTCCTTCCCAAGGCGTGGACCTTCTCCGGTCGGCTTGCCATCCCGGCGAACCGGGGTTAGGCTGGCGCTGGGAAAGTCAAAGGAGCGCAAGGTGCCATCCAGTCCGTTGCGATTGATCCGAAGGCCCACTGGGCGTGAGACGGGCACCTGCATGCTCCTCGCGCTCTTGGCGTGCGCGGGCACCACTTGGGCTGCCCCACCCGCCGGCCCGACCATCAGCTTCAACCTGAGTCTCGAGACGCATGTCCCGACCGAACTCGAGGCGACTCTCGAGGCGCAGGGCCGTGCGCACAGCCCCGCGCTTGCCCAGGCCCAGATGAACCGGAAACTGCGTTGG
>JAJZNM010000086.1:1789-19492 GCA_021852325.1 Pseudomonadota bacterium | reverse complement strand
ATCGCCTTTGGCATCGCGGACCTCGAGGTTGCGATCACCATTGCGGATGATCCAGAGGTTTTGCCCTTCAAGCGTCTTCAGGCGAACACGTCCGCCATGCTCCATCGCAAGACGCATGAGCTTTTGATAATCGTAGCGCCCGGCAACCACGTGGTAGAGGAGCACCTTCCGCAGGGTCGGAATGCCGGAGGGCGTGAGGAGATGGTCCAGGGTAGCGGCCGGCAGACGTCTGAACGCCGAGTTGGTCGGTGCAAACACCGTAAACGGCCCTTTCCCTTCCAGCGCATGAACCAACCCTGCTGCCTCGACGGCCTTGACCAGGATGGTATGGGACCGTGAATGCACGGCATTCTGGATGATATTGCGTGAAGGATACATCGCGTGGCCGCCGACATAGGTGATCGGCAACTGCGCGAGGGCAAGGGGCGATAGCGCCAAGAGTGTGGCGGATAGCGCCGAGATGCCTAGTTGCTTGAGATGCTGTTTCATCATGCTCTCCCAGATTGAGTGGAACGGTTGACAGACAGCGCGGATATGACCCGCGTTGATCTGTAGTACGTAACAACCCGTATACTGGATGCACCCCTGTGGCATGCCTCCGGCTGATTGGATAGCCGTCAGAGGTCAACGCCATTCAGAAAGGCCCCTTGTTTTGATGCCGTTTCCCTGCTTCACCCTGCAGGTGATGCCGCGTATCGCATCAGGTGATAGGAGATAGCGGGCCGCAGAATCGAGCGCCCGGACGGGGGGCGACACCGGGTGGTTGGCCCCGCTCCATGACATCCCACATTGAGCTCGGTCAGCGCGAATTTGTGCGAGACTGCCGAATCCCCTGCAAGCCGCGCGGCAAAATCCAGCTCCAAGCGATCGAGCGCGCCTGGCCTGTACATCCGCTCCAGAGAGCAGCACTTCGAAGCGCTCGTGCCATGCGACTCGCGTGGCTCAAGGTGCGCACATCAGTTGCCCGGCAGGACTGGCGGCACGAGACCCGGTACCGCCTCATGCAGTCTCAAGATCGGTGTTCGACCCCCGCATGACCCCTCACGCCACGATCTCGCTGTGATCCCGGGCGCCAAGAACCTCCACAGCCGCAGCCCGTTGATGCGGTGTCTTCGTGTGCATCCTCACCCAGCCGTTGCGTGCCCGGGTCATCGCCTGGGATAGGACCCCAAGGCGCAGCCAGGCGCCTGTCGATCGGTTCGGAGGAGAAACCCGAACCACCGGAAACTCAACTCGCGATCAACGGTAACGCGTGCCGCCTGACACCCGGAATCCGTCTGTGCTGTACAGCGGTTTAAGGGCTCAATCCGCAGAAGCGACCGCCCGCCTCCATCTTCGCGCTCGACTTTTCCGGACACGGGGGCGGAACCTGATTTTGGACCCTGCAGCTCTCCCCTGACCGACGCTCCACCACAACGGAAATGAGATTTTCCGGGTTAGAGTTGCCGCCACGACCGATGGCCGAGTACGAGCATGCGTTGACGGTCAAGCAGCCCTACTGACCCCCCTCGTCCGGCGGAAGTGTGGCAGGAACCCGCTCCGGGGCGGGCGGGACATTGCGGTTGGCCTCAAACAGCTGGCGCAAGGCCGGCGCTTCACGTTCCGATGGGCCGGAAGCCTTCGGGCCCATCTCGCGAGACGGGTTTGCCGTGAGCTGAGTTTCGATCTGGATGAGCGCGGCCTCCTGCGGCTGGCGCGGCTCGACGCGGGTCCCGGTTCCACTCTCCCCGGACGCGGTGGGTTGAGGTATCGGTTCAGGCTCCTTTTCAAACGGGATCCTTGACCCAGCCCGACGTGACGCGGCAGGATCCATCAGCGGCGTTTCCGGTGCCCGGGGATGGCTGCCGGTCTCGCCTGGACCCTTGAGCGGCGATTCGTTCGCCTGGACGTCCATTCCCGCCCGGGGCTCACGCCGGCGGTAGCGTCCACCGCGGTGGCCTCGGCGATTCCGGTGTCCGCCTTCCGGCTTGACGAGTGCATCGTGGGCTGATTCGACGGTTTCGGGATCGATCCCGCCGACCGGGGCGGGACGGGTGGGGGCCGGGCGTCGATCCGGACGGCGCATCCCCGCCTGCCCTTCACGCGGCTCAGGGCGGGGGCCATTACGGGGAGAGCGACCCACGGGGCGTGGACGGAGGGCCCGGTTGTCACTGCGGACTCGTGGGGTGGAGCCTTGTGCATGCAACGGGCGCCGCTCGGGCAGAGCCGTTGCCTTGGGTGGGGTCATGGACTCAGGGGTAGGTTGCGTCCAGCGCGCCCACAACCGCGACCACCACGAGGGAGACCTTGGCGCGCGTGCCGGTTCGCGGGATGCGGCGGGGTTTTGTCGCCGTAAAGGCCGGACCGCAGGCTCTTCGATCCGGGCAGGCCCGGCCGGGAGACCCTGCGGCACCTCGGTATCTTCCTGGGCCTGGCTGCTTTCGTATTTCTGGGCCTCGACGAGACTGCCGTTGCCGGCCTCGTTTGCACGTTGACGCTCGATCTTGAAGTCCGGCGTGTCCAGGCTGCGGCTGGGGACGAGGAGCACCTGGGTGTGGGTACGGTGTTCAATGCCGGTCAGTGATGCGCGTTTCTCGTTGAGGAGATAGGTCGCGACGCTCAGGGGAAGATGGGCCACGATCCGGCTCGCTCCATCTTTCATGGCCTCCTCCTCGACCAGACGCAGGATCAGGAGCGAGAGCGACTCGACACTCCGGATCTTTCCGGATCCCTTGCAACGTGGGCAGGTCACCTGGGTCGATTCCTCAAGGGACGCCCGCAGGCGCTGGCGGGACATCTCGAGCAGTCCAAAACGGGAGATCTTGCCGACCTGGACCCGTGCGCGGTCCAGCTGCAGGGCCTCCCGTAGGCGGTTTTCGACATCCCGGCGGTGCCGCTCCTGTTCCATGTCGATAAAGTCGATCACGATGAGCCCGCCCAGATCCCGGATGCGAAGCTGCCGGGCGATTTCTTCAGCGGCCTCAAGGTCGGTCGTGAGCGCCGTCTCCTCGATGTCTCCCCCTCGAGTGGAGCGGGCCGAGTTGACGTCAATCGAGATCAGCGCTTCCGTCCGGTCGAACACCAGCCGTCCGCCCGAGGGCAGCACAATTTCGCGTTCAAACGCCTGGGCGATCTGGCTTTCGATCTGGTAACGGGTAAACAGGGGCGTCGGCTCCTGATACAGCTTGAGCCGATCCAGATATTGGGGCATCACCTGTTCGGCGAACGCCCGTGCGCCCTCGTACATCCTGGGATCATCAATCAGGATCTCGCTGATATCGGTCTTCAGGTGATCACGGAGTGCGCGCACGACGATGTTGTCTTCCTGGTAGACCAGAAAGGGTGCCTTGCGGACTTCCGCCGCTTTCTTGATCGCTCCCCAGAGTTGCACCAGGTAATCCAGATCCCACTGGACTTCCTCGCTCGAGCGCCCCATGGCCGCGGTCCTCAGGATCACGCCCATCGAGTCGGGAATTTTGAGTCCGGAAATGATCTGGCGAGCCTCTTCCCGGTCCTCGCCATCGATCTTGCGCGAGACGCCCGCAGCTTTCGGGTTTTCCGGCATGAGGACCATGAAGCGGCCGGCCAGGCTCACATAGGTCGTGAGGGCGGCACCCTTGTTGCCGCGTTCTTCCTTTTCGACCTGGACGATGAGCTCAAGTCCCTCCGGGAGGCGTTCGCGGATGGATTCGCCATTCTGGAAATATTGGGGATGGATTTCCTTGGTCGGGAGGAAACCGTTCCGGTCACTTCCATAGTCAACAAAAACCGCATCCAGGCTGGGCTCGACCCGGCTGATTTTGGCCTTGTAGATGTTGGCTTTTTTCTGTTCTCGTGAAGGGATCTCGATATCGAGGTCGACGAGTTTCTGGCCATCGACGACCGCCACGCGCAGCTCTTCGGGCTGGGTGGCATTGATCAGCATTCGTTTCATAGTGGATTCTCTCAATGCTGCTCCGAGGCATCGCACTGGAGATCACGTTGTTCTGACAGGGTCGAAACCGGCATCAGGCCGCCGGTCGCATCGCCGCATGCATGCGGCGTCGTAGAAATCCGCCTTGTCAGCGCTACGTAACCATGCGAGGCATGGGAGCGCTATGGGTTTATGGTTTAGGGTTCTGGCCCCGCCAGAGCCCGTTTCAACCGGGTTTCTCGCACACAGACCATCTGCGTGTCAGAATAGACTCTCTTGAGGCTGCCGCCCGTACCGTTTCCGGTAGGCGACAAGCCATCGGGATGTATTATCTCCAATCCACTCGACAAAATCAATAGAGACATGTAGGCCATTGATAATCATGGACAATCCTGGATTCCGCTCCCCGAGTGTCGCCCCCCGGGAGATCACGGCCGGGGAAGCCGGCCAACGGGTCGACAACTGGCTCTTGAGGCAGTTCCGGGGGATGCCCAAAAGCCATGTGTACCGGTTGATCCGTACCGGACAGGTCCGGATCAATGGCGGGCGCATCAAACCGACCTACCGGCTGGTCGCCGGCGACCGCATTCGGATCCCCCCTGTCGCATCCGCTCCACGGCACCCGCCACGCGGAATGCACCCGGTGCCGCACCCGCCAGCGGACTACCCGGTCCTTTACGAAGACTCTGATCTGCTGGTCCTCGGCAAACCCTCCGGGCTCGCGGTCCATGGCGGAACCGGCATTGCCTCGGGCATGATCGAAAGGTTGCGGCGCGCACAGCCGGAGGGCGCCTTTCTCGAGCTTGCGCACCGGCTGGACCGGGCCACCAGTGGTTGTCTCGTCTTCGCGAAGAACCGCTCGAGCCTGATCGCGATCCATGCCGCGTTGAGGTCGGGGAGACTGGAAAAAGGCTACCTCGCCCTGCTCAAGGGATCCCCACACTGGACAGAGCGGACAGTTGAGGAGGCGATTGCCCGAAGCCGGGTGGTGGGCCGGGAACGCATCAGCGAAATCGCGCCCCAAGGCAAGCCCGCCCGAAGCCATTTCAGGATCGTCCGCCGCTGGCCTCTGGCCGCCCTGGCCGAGATCCGTATCGAAACCGGCCGGACCCACCAGATCCGTGTCCACGCGGCATCGCTCGGACATCCCATTGCCGGGGACGAAAAATACGGCGAGCGGGAATTCAACCGGCTCCTCAAGGCCCGTTTCGGCCTGAAACGACTGTTTCTCCACGCCCGCGCGCTCACCCTGCCCCACCCGGTCACAGCAGAGACGATCACCGTCCAGGCCCCACTGCCCGGTGATCTCGAATCGCTCCTGATCGCCCTGGATGCGACGGACCCGGAAAGCACCGGGTCCTGGGATCTCCCGGCTCCACGATCCCCCTAGGGCAGTGGATAGTTCTGTTCACGGAGGAGCCGGCTCAGGCCAATCAAGGGCAGCCCGATCAGGGCCGCCGGATCACGGGTCACCATGCGTCGGAACAGGGCAGGACCCAGGGATTCCGCGCGAAAACTAGCCGCGCAGCTCCACGGCTCATCTTGCGCAAGGTACCGCTCGATCTCGGCACGCGTCAAGGCCCGCATCCAGACCCGGGTGTGGTCCATGCATGAACGCTTCTCCCCCGTGCGCGTATCCAGGACACAAACACCCGTCCAGAAGTCGATCCGGTGCCCTGCGCTCCAGAGCAAGTCCGCCATCGCCCGATCGTGCGTCTCAGGCTTGTGAAGAATGCGGCCCCGGCATCCAGCGACCTGGTCTGAACCAATGATCAGGCAGTTCTCGAGACCCGGAGCAATCGAGCGGGCCTTGAGCTCGGCCAGACGATGGGCACGTGCCCTTGGAGACTCACCTGGGCGAGGCGTCTCGTGACAAAGCGGGTCGAGGCTCTCGAACCGTTGCACCAGCCGGCCGAGCAGCATCTTGCGGTTTTCCGAGCTCGACGCGAGGATGAGTCGCGGGAACGCCGGAAGCGTGGTCGCGGTGCCTTCGTTCGGCAACATGGGTTTGAGTTCCCTTTCAGGCCGCCCCCATCGTAGGGGGTTTGGCCTGCCGGCGCAATGGATGGCCGGCATCTCGAGCGGCTTCTGCGCGCTACCGTGGCAAGATTTTTGATGCCAAAAGCCTTACAATGAGCGGCTCAAGCTTCATCTCCGGGGGCCACGCATCCAAGGTGCCCGGGTGACCTACTGCATGCGGAGTGTGTACTCATGGCCGTACAGAAAGATCGCAAAACCCGTTCGAGGCGAGACATGCGCAGATCCCATGACGCGCTGTCGCCCGCTACCGTGTCCACCGATGCCACAACCGGGGACCGGCATCTGCGCCATCATGTGAGCGCTGAAGGGTTTTACCGTGGGCGGCGCATTTTCACGCCGAAGCCCCCCAAGCCTGCCGAAACTGAAAACTAGGATTCAACCATCCAGGGTTGACGAGCCCAAGATGGATCCACCGGGAGTGCTGGCACTTGATGCCATGGGCGGCGATCGGGGTGCCGAGGTGGTCGTCGAAGCAGCCTTATGCGAACTTGAGGCAAACCCGGACCTCGAACTCATCCTGGTCGGCCCGGAGCAGGTGCTCCAGGCCATCGTGGAGGCCCGCACCGGTTCCTCCACCCCCCGATCCCGATTGCACATCCATCACGCGCCCGAAACCGTGACGATGGCGGACTCCCCAATCGTGGCGGTCCGGAACAAGAAACAATCCTCGATGCGTCTCGCCATCGACCTGGTCCATGAAGGACGCGCACAAGCCTGTGTCAGCGCCGGCAATACCGGCGCGCTCATGGTGACTGCGAAGTTCGTGCTGAAGACCCTGGAGGGAATTGATCGGCCCGCAATCTGTGCACCGGTCCCGACGCGGGGGGGGCACACTCTCATGCTGGATCTTGGCGCCAACTCGGCCTGTACCGCTGACCACCTCATGGATTTTGCGATCATGGGCACAGCCCTCGCGAGCGCGGTGTATGGCATCCGCGATCCCTCGATCGGCCTGCTCAACATCGGCACCGAGGAAATCAAGGGGAACGAGGTCATCAAGAGGGCCCATGAACTGCTCTCCTCCAGCCGTCTCAACTACCAGGGATTCCTCGAGGGCGGCGACATCAGCCAAGGCCGTCTCGATGTGATCGTGGCGGACGGTTTTGCCGGCAATGTCGCACTCAAGACCATGGAAGGGACCGCCCAGCTGATCGCGCAGTTCGTCCAGGAGGAGTTCCGGCGCAATCTCCTGACCCAGGCGGCGGGACTGCTCGCGTTTCCCATCATCCGTTCCCTGCGAAAACGTCTCGACCCGCGTCAGTACAATGGCGCGAGTTTCCTCGGAATCAACGGCATCGTCGTCAAAAGCCACGGAAACGTCGATGCACTGGGTTTCCGCTACGCGATCCGGCGGGCCTTCACGGAGGTCCAAAACCAGGTTCCCCGGAAGATCAGCTGCCTGCAGCAGAAAATTATTCCCCAGGTACACCCGGCGACCTGAATCGATGTACTCACGCATCCTCGCCACCGGCCATTTTGTGCCCAAACGGATCCTGACCAACCGGGATCTTGAACAGATGGTCAACACGTCCGACGAATGGATCCTGAGCCGGACCGGCATCCGGGAGCGGCACATCGTGTCGGATGGAGAGACCAATCTCGACCTCTGCGAACAGGCGGCACGGCGGACGCTCGAGGCGGCCAGCCTGACCGCCCAGGACCTCGACCTGATTCTGGTCGCCACGACGACGCCCAATCAGGTGTTTCCGAACATGGGGGTGCTGCTCCAGGAACGCCTCGGCGGGCATGGCTATCCCTGCTTCAGCCTTGAGGCGGCCTGTGCCGGATTTATCTACGCGCTCTCGGTCGCAAACAGCATGATCCAGTCCGGCGAGATCCAGCGGGCGCTCGTGGTCGGCGGCGAGACCCTTTCGCGCATCACAGATTACACGGACCGGTCGACCTGCGTGCTGTTTGGCGACGGCGCAGGCGCCGTGATCCTCGAAGCCGCAAAAGAAGCGGGCATCCTGTCGCTGCGGATCCATGCCGACGGAACCCACAAGGATCTCCTGTACTTCCCGTCCGGGATCTCGCAGGGCTTCGACCGGCTGCGGGGAAAACGCGATTTCATCCAGATGCGGGGCAACGAAGTTTTCAGGGTCGCGGTCAATACGCTCTGCCAGATCGCCCAGGAGACCCTGGATGCGGCGTCGATCCCGGCGGGCGAACTGTCCTGGCTCGTCCCCCACCAGGCCAACTTGCGCATCATCGAAGCGATCGCACGCAAACTCGGATTGCCCATGGAGCAGGTCGTACTCACCATCGGCGAACACGGCAACACCTCGACAGCCTCGATCCCGATGGCACTCGACGTGGCCGTACGCGACGGCCGCATCCAGCGCGGACAACTCCTCTTGTTCGAGGCGTTCGGCGGCGGATTCACCTGGGGTTCGGCACTCGTCCGGTACTGATGGCGCGGCGGGCCCAATCGCAGCCGCGGATCAGCGAGCAGCCGGTGCATCTGGGCTGGGCGCTGCAAAAACGCTGCCCGTGCAGCACGACGAGTGCGTGATGCTCCTGGCGCCAGGCGATAGACGGTGGCAGGTGGGGCAGGATCCGGAGGCGAAAATCGGCCGGATGGTCCTGGCACAGTCCGAGACGGGAATAGAGCCGTAGCGCACTCCGGTCGATGACCCAGACCCGTCGCCGGAAGGCATAAAGCAGGATGGCGTCTGCGGACTCCGGGCCGATTCCCTCTTGTGCGAGGAGGCGCTCACGCAGAGCTGCTGTTGAGAGGCGGGACAACTGCTCGAAGCCCTGTTCCCGGTACCAGCGGGCCATTGCCCGGATCCGGCGCGCTTTCTGGCGCTGGCATCCGGCCGGTCGCAGCCAGGTTTCGAGTAGCGGCAAACGGACGCGGAGGAGCCGATCCGGGTCGAGGTGGGTCTCGCGCTGAAGCCGGGCCAAAACCTGCGCCACCAGAGCCCACCGCGTGTGTTGGACCAGTACGGCGCCCAACAGGATCTCGAATGGATCTTCTGCAGGCCACCAGTCACGTTGTGGTCCGAAGGAGCGGACGAGGCGGTCATGGATCGTGAGGACCCGGGACCGGACCCCGGTCGGGGAGTCAGCCCGCATCCGGCTGGGCGGCGCGATCCCGATCTGGCCCATCCGCGCCGAGACTCGCGAGGGCCTCCCGGATCTGATCGGCATCCAGTTCGAGGCATTGCCCGCGCCGCAACGTCCGCGGCAGCCTGAACGGCCCATGCTGGATGCGGATCAACCGGTTGACCGGATAGCCCTGGCATTCCAAAAGCCGCCTGACCAGCCGGTTCCGGCCCTCGTGGACCCGTACCGCATACCATCCGTTCACGCCCTCTCCACCCCCCTCTTCGATCGCGTCGCAAGCGGCCCACCCATCCTCAAGTTGCACACCACGGGTGAGGGTCTCGAGCGCAAGCGCCGTCAACCGGCCTGAGATCCGCACCATGTAGACGCGCGGCAGTTGACTCGACGGATGCATGAGCGTGCGCGCCAGTGCGCCATCGGTCGTGAACACCAGCAATCCCTCGCTGTTGAAATCGAGCCGGCCGGCCGCGATCCAGCGTCCCTGGCGGATTCTCGGCAAGCGCTCGAATACGGTCGGGCGTCCTTCCGGATCCTGGCGGGTGGTCAACTCGCCTGCGCATTTGTGGTAGAGCAGGATGCGCCGCTCGGGCGCGCCGGGCTCGATCCGGAGCACGATGCCATCCAGCCGGAAGGCATCGCCCGGATGGGCCCGCTCGCCCAAGGTCACGGGTTGATCGTTGCGCGTCAGGCGTCCCGCCCGTATCCACGATTCCACTTCACGCCGGGAACCGAGTCCGGCATCGGCCAAGGCCTTTTGCACACGCGGCGCAACCCGGTCAGGGTCCGACCGGGTGACGGGTTCAGGACTCTTTCGAGGCCGTCTCGGAGGGGATTTCATCCGTCTCCTCGCCATCCGCCCCGGCCAGGCCGATCGGGCCGGCGGGTCCGGTTTCACCGAAATCGAGCTTGAGTTCCGTGGGCAGGAGATCACCCACCTGCTCCAGTGGAGGCAGGTCTTCAAGGCTTTTCAGGCCAAAATAATCCAGGAACTGACGGGTGGTCGCATAGAGGGCCGGGCGGCCCGGGACTTCGCGGTGCCCGACGACATGGATCCAGCCCCGTTCTTCAAGGGTATTGAGGATCGAGGTGGCGACACTGACGCCCCGGATCTGCTCGATTTCACCCCGTGTCACCGGCTGCCGGTAGGCCATGATGGCCAGGGTTTCGAGGAGGGCCCGCGAATAGCGCACCGGCTTCGGATCCCAGAGGCCGTGGAGAGCACGCACATATTCCGGCCGGATCTCGATCCGCAAGCCGCTGGCCACTCGCCGGATGCACAGCCCCCGGGAATCATAGTCGTGGGCAAGTTCATCGAGGGCGGCATCGAACGCTTCCCGTGCGACGGGCCGCTCGAGTCCGGACGCGAGAAGCCCGATCAGCTCTCCTTCCTCGAGCGGGCGACTGGAAGCGAGCAGGGCCGCTTCCAGCAGATATTTCAGGTCGTGTATCGCTTCAGGCATCAGGCAGGTTCTCGAAGGTCGGCGGGGTTGCAGGTTGCAGGGGTTTCAGTTGACGGACATAGAGGGGACCGAACAGGGCGGGTTGGATCAGGTCAATCACGGACAGGCGTGCCAGCTCGAGCAGGGCGACGAAACTCAAGACGATGCGGGTCGGACTAAGGTCCTGGACACAAAACTCCTCAAAGCGCCGGTTTCCGTCCCGTGCCAGCATCTCCAGGATGGATCCCATGCATTCCCGGACCGACAGGGAATCGCGGACGATCCGGTGCTCGATCCGCCAGCGGTTGCGGTGGACGACACGGGCCATCTGGAGGAGCAGATCCGCGAGGCTCACTGGGGGCGGATCCCGGTGGATGCGGCGTGCTTCCTCCGGGGCCAGAGCCTCGGCAACCCGGAAATCCCGCTCGAGCCGTGGCAGGGCATCGATCCGCTCCGAGGCATGGCGGAAGATTTCATACTCCTGGAGCTGGCGCACGAGCTCAGCACGGGGATCCGTTTCGGCTTGCGGTTCATCCGTCTGGGGTATCGGCAGGAGCATGCGCGACTTGATATCCGCGAGGATCGCCACCATGAGCAGGTATTCTGCCGCGAGTTCGATGCGCATCTTCTGCATCATCTCGATATACCGGAGGTATTGTCCAGTCACTTCCGCGATCGGGATGTCGAGCACGTTGAAGTTCTGGCGGCGGATGAGGTACCAGAGGAGATCCAGGGGTCCCTCGAAGGATTCGAGGACGAGTTCGAGCGCATCGGGCGGGATATAGAGATCCTGGGGCAACGCGAGCCAGGGTTCGCCATTCACGGTCGCGAGCGGCAGTTCGGGTTGCAGTAAGGTACGGTTTGGAGTGGCGGGCGTATTCATTGAGGCCGGGCCAGTCTCAACGCATCCCGGACCTCGTCCAGGGTGATCCGGGCCTCGCGTCGGGCCCGTTCGCTCCCGGCCGCGAGCACTTCCCGCACCGCTTCCGGACGGGATTCAAGCTTGCCGAGCCGCTCCCACACCGGCTCGAGCGCGGCCCACATTCCCTCAAGAAGGCGGTTCTTGCAATCGAGGCATCCGATTTCGGCCGTACGGCAGCCTGTCCCGGCCCACTGCCGGGTGACCTCGGTCGAAAATGCCTCGTGATAGCTCCAGACCGGACAGCGGTCGGGCTCACCGGGATCCGACCGCTTGACGCGTGCGGGATCCGTCGCCATGGTGCGGATCTTCCGGGTCACGACCTCACGGGTATCACGCAACGCGATGGCGTTGTCATACGATTTAGACATTTTGCGTCCATCCGTACCCGGAAGCCGCGAGGCGCGCGTGAGCAGCGCTGAAGGTTCCACAAGGATCGTCCGCCCCGTTCCACGCGCCTCTGCGATGAGTGCATCACGTTCTCCTGAACCGAGGCGCGCATCCCCGGCCAGCATGTCCTCGATGCGGGACCAGAGCTCCGGACTGCCGGATTGCCGATATTGCCTTGCCCACTCGGCGAGGCGCTGGCGGTCAGTCGATCCCAGCTGCCGGTGGGCGGACTGGAGGCAGGCCTCGAAAGGCTCACCACGCCCATAGAGGAAATTAAACCGGCGGGCCACTTCGCGTGCGACCTCGAGATGGGCCACCTGGTCCTGCCCGACCGGCACGCCACGGGCGCGGTAGAGCAGGACATCGGCGCTCATGAGGACCGGGTAACCCAAAAACCCGTACGTGTCGAGTTCCCGGTCCCGGAGTTCCTGCTGCTGTTCCTTGTAGGTCGGGACCCGTTCGAGCCAGGACAGCGGAGTCACCATCGACAGGAGGAGATGCAGTTCTGCATGTTCCGGAACCCAGGACTGCACAAACAGCGTCGCCCGGTCCGGATCCACGCCCACAGCCAGCCACTCCATGGCCAAGCCAAACGTGTTTGACGTGAGTGCTCGGGGATCCTCGTAGTGCGTCGTGAGGGCGTGCCAGTCCGCCACGAAAAAGTAACAGTCATGGTCCTTCTGGAGTCCAATCCAGTTCTTGAGCACGCCTTCCCAGTGGCCCAGATGCAGGGGACCGGTCGGACGCATGCCGGACACGATGCGCGGGAGTGGGTCCGGACGGGTCTCGCTCATAGCCTGAGAAGGTCGAGTGTCTGCTGCAGCATCGGCATCGGGACTCCGGTCCCGGTCAGGAAGACGCCGAGTACACCTACCAAGAGTGGCCCCATGAGCAGAAAGAAGACGTTGGTCACGAGCAGGAGCAGGAGGATCCAGAATCCAAACGGCTCGATGCGCGAGAAGACACGTGCCCACTGCACCGGCAGAACCCCAGTGAGTACCCGTCCGCCGTCGAGCGGAGGCAGAGGGAACAGGTTGAAGATCATGAGGAGGATGTTGATGTAGATCCCGGCGACCCCCATCAGGATCAGGAACTGGCCGAAGGGCTCTCCCGCAAAAAACAGCCGCCCGATCTGGGACAAAACCAGCCAGAAGGTGGCCATGAGCAGGTTGGCCAGCGGTCCGGCCAGTGCGACATAGGCCATGTCACGTCTCGGATGTTTGAAGTTCTGGGGGGTGATGGGAACCGGTTTGGCCCAGCCAAAGATGAAGTGGAACGGCAGGATAAGGCAGGCCAAAGGCACGAGAATGGTCCCGACCGGATCGATGTGGCGGATCGGATTGAGCTTGAGCCGGCCGAGCAGTTCAGCCGTCCGGTCTCCGAACTGACGGGCGGCGTAGCCATGCGCGACTTCGTGGAGCGTGATCGCAAAAAGCCCGGGAATCGCCCAGATGGCGATCAGTTGAACCAGATTGAGATGTGGCATAGCGTGCATTATAGGCGGTCGGCGAGCCCCATGACCGCTTGCGCGGGGCGGGCCTCCTCGCCGGAAGCGGGGCCCGAGGGCACATCGGCCGGGAGATTCGGCTGGAATCCTGAGATCGAGATGCGTTATCATAAGGGTTTACCCGGATATTCCAAAGCTATGTGGTTTGCCTTCTGGGCCGAGGACCGCCCCGGTGGAAACGTGGAACGGAGCCGGTGGCGCACCGATCATCTCGCTCGCTTGACCTCCCTGCTCGAGGAAGGACGCCTGCTTTTTGCCGGACCGCTCCTCGCCTGGGCCTGCCCGGAACCCGATCCGGAGGCGACCGCCGGGAGTCTGATCGTCGCGGAGTTCGAGACGCTCGAGAAAGCGCGGGCATGGATTGCGGAAGATCCCTACCAGCGCGCGGGTATCTACCAGGGGGTGCGGGTACACCCCTTCATCGTCACCTGCCCGCCATCCGGGAGAGCCACATGATCACGGCTGGCCCGGCTGCGTGGAGTGCGCTCCACGAGGATCTCCTTCGTGCATTCCCGGGCAGCGCGGTCAACGTGGTTGACCGTACCGCGCTCCACCTCGGCCATGACAGTCATCCGCATGGCTTCCATCACCTCGAGATCCAGGTGATCTCGCCGGCCTTCTGCAACATGCCTCTGCTCGAGCGCCACCAGCGTATCTACCGGGCGATCGGACCCCTTGCAGACCGGCGGCTCCATGCCCTCCAGATCCAGGCGTCCGCGCCAGGCGAATCCCCTCTCCCTCACCCCTCTCCATCGTCCATCTAATCCCAAGAGGTCACTTATGCGTCATCCGATCCTGTCTTCCGTATTGCTGGGATCCGGCCTGCTCCTCCTCGGGGCCTGCAGCCATCCCGCAAAAAACGCTACCCATCCATCGGCTAACCAGGCCGTCGCCATCGTGAATGGTCATCCGATCCGCAGGGGGTTGCTCGACACGTTCCTCGGCGCGCATGGCAACCACCCCCCGCATCTCGCGCCGGCCATCCAGCATCTGGCCCTCCAGCGTCTCATCGACATCCAGATTCTGGCCGCAAAGGGCCGCGAATCTGGATTGCTCCACCAGGCGAATGCCCGCAACACGCTCCTGTTGCAGCGCCAGGTCCTACTCGCCAACCTGGAGATCCGTCATTACCTCAAAACCCACCCGGTGACGAAGACCGACCTGGAGCAGGCTTACCAGAAAACGGTCGGGAACATGGGACACCACGAATACAAGGTCCGTCACATCCTGGTCAAGAAACGGGCACTGGCGGTCCGGTTGATCGCAGATCTCGAACACGGTGCCCATTTTTCGGCTCTGGCCCGAAAATATTCCATCGACACCAGTGCTGCCCAGGGCGGCGAACTTGGCTGGATCAGTGCGGCACAGGTCACGCCCTCATTCGCGAAAGCGGTCCGCGGGCTCAACGTGGGGGCGTTCACCCATGAGCCGGTCCATACCCAGTATGGGTGGCATGTGATCGAGCTCCAGGGGAAGCGGAGCCTCACCCCACCGACCTTCGCGGAGATGCATGACCGGTTGGTGGATGTGCTCCGGAACAAGGAAGTAACCGATTTCATCACGCAGCTTCGCGGGAAAGCCAAGGTGAAGATCCTGCTGCCGAACCTGCCTCTGACCCAGCCGGCCGCGCCAGGCATGCCGAACACCCACCCGGCTGTCCCCCCCGCAACTCCACCGCATCCCTGAGCCTACAGGGACCGTCTGGTCCGGCCCGCCGCCACCCGCTACGTCGGGTGTCCCGCGGGCCGGGTGGGGTATGCGCTCACGCCTTTCGAGCGCGAGCCTCTGCCATCCAGGCCAAAAGCTCGGCTTCGCCGACCTCAGGCACCCCGAGCCGCCTGGCGTCCGCAAGCTTCTGGCCCGGGTTCTCTCCGGCGATCACATAACTCGTCTTGCGGGTGACTGATTGGCCGATCTGTCCACCGGCCTCCCGCAGGAATGCTTCAGCCTCCTCACGCGTCACCGAGGCGAGTTTGCCGGTCAGTACGAAGCGTGTCCCCTCAAACGGGCGAGGTGCCGTACCCGTTGTCTGCCGGATCGCCGGCCATTGGACACCCGCCGAGCGTAGCCGGTCGATCACGTGTCGGTTGCCCGGATCCCTGAAGAAGATCTGGATTTCATGTCCGATGACCGGGCCAATGCCCTCGATCGCGCACAACTCCTCTTCCCGGGTCTCCATCAGGGCTTCCAGGCTGCCCAATGATTCGGCCAGCGTCCGTGCCGTGACCTGGCCGACGTCGCGGATACCGAGTGCATAGAGAAAACGGGGCAGCGTCGTCTGTTTGGAGGATTCAATGGCAGCCACGAGGTTGGCTGCGGACTGTCGACCCATGCGTTCGAGCGCAGCGAGCCGGGTGACATCCAGCTGGTACAGGTCGGCGGGAGTCTCGACCAGGCCTTGATCCACGAGCTGGCCGATCAGTTTCTCTCCAAGTCCCTGAATGTCGAGTGCGGGCCGCGAGGCGAAATGGCGCAGGGATTCCTTTCTCTGAGCCGGACAATGCAAGCCGCCCGTGCAGCGGATCGCGGACGCGCCCGGAATCCGCTCCACGGGTGCACCGCAGACCGGGCAGCTTCTGGGCCCGTCGACCGGCGGGGGCCTGGCCGCGTCTGGCTCGCCCAGCACCCCGACAATTTCCGGGATGACATCCCCCGCGCGACGCAGCGAGACCGTATCTCCCACCCGGATATCCTTGCGAGCGATCTCGTCCATGTTGTGAAGCGTCGCGTGCACGATCCTCGCCCCTCCAGCAAAAACCGGACGTACCCGGGCAACCGGCGTGAGCGTGCCGGTGCGTCCCACTTGAAATTCGATGGCTTCGACGACGGTCGTCACCGCTTCACTCGGAAACTTGTATGCGATGGCCCAGCGGGGTGCTCGTGCCACGGATCCGAGCAGCTCCTGTTCGCTGACCCGATCCACCTTGAATACGGCGCCATCCGCCTCGAAAGGCAGTTCCTGGCGGCGCTCGAGCAATGCGCGGAAATAGACCAGGCAGGGTTCGACCCCGGCCAGCCGCCGGTATTCCTGCGTGACCGGGAATCCCCATTCCCGGAGGCGCTTGAGGAGATCCGAGTGGCACTCGGGCAAACCCGGCTCGGCCGGCCGGCCGACTCCGTAGGCAAAAAATGCGAGTGGACGCGCCCGGGTCACCCGAGGATCCACCTGGCGAAGGCTACCCGCAGCCGCATTCCGAGAGTTCACAAAGGGCCGCCCCCCCTCTTTTTCGATGGCCTCATTCAGGCTACGGAAGGCCGCTTTCGGCAAATAGACTTCGCCCCGGACTTCGAGCCGCCGTGGCCAGGCACGGCCGCGGATCCGGAGCGGGATGGAGCGGATGGTCCGGACGTTGGCGGTCACCTCTTCTCCGGTCCACCCATCCCCGCGGGTGGCTGCACGGGCAAAAAGCCCATCGACATAAAGCAGGCTGACCGCAAGTCCGTCGTACTTGGGTTCGCCCACGTAGTGGATGGGATCAGCCTGCGCCCGTCCCAACCGTTCATGCACGCGTCGGTCGAATGCCACAAACTCCGGTTCCTCGACGACTTTCTCGAGTGACAGGAGTGGGTCATCATGGCGGACCGGCTGGAAATCACTCCGGACGCCGCCGCCGACCCGCTGCGTCGGCGAATCCGGGCTCACCCATTCCGGAAATGCCGATTCGAGCCTTTCGAGTTCGCGGAAATGCCGGTCGTACTCAGCGTCGCTCCACACGGGCTCATCGAGCACGTAGTACCGGTAGTCCTGTTCCTGGATCAGCGCGCGCAGTGCTTCGATCCGGTCACGGGCGGCGCTCTGATCCATCCGTTTTACCCACCCGGGACTCAGCCCGCAGCCGCAAGGCGTGTCGCTTCCTCGATGCTCACGGCGACGAGCCTCGAGACACCCGGTTCCTGCATGGTCACACCAATCAGGCTGTCCGCAGCTTCGAGCGAGAGCCGGTTATGGCTGATCAGGATCAACTGGACACGGGTCGACAGTTCCCGAACGAGGTCCGTAAACCGTCCGATACTGCCTTCATCCATCGGGGCATCGACCTCATCCAGCATGCAGAACGGGGCCGGATTCAGGTTGAAGATCGCAAACACGACGGCAATCGCGACCAGCGCCTTTTCGCCCCCGGACAACTGGCTGATCGATGCCGGGCGCTTGCCGGGTGGGCGCGCATAGAGACTCACCCCGCCTCCGGCTCCGGACTCATGCTCGACCAGCCTGAGCTCGGCGTGACCACCCCCAAACAGCCTCGGAAAGAGTTGCTTCAGTCCCTGATTCACCTGGTTGAACGTTTCGTGGAAGCGGGCCTGGCTTTCACGGTCAATCTTGCGCATCGCCTCCTCGAGTGTGGCCAGCGCGGAGGTGATATCCTCGAACTGCTGGTCGAGCGCCTGTTTGCGGGCCAGCTCGACCTCGTAATCATCGGTGGCCATGAGATTGACCTGGCCCAGG
>JAJZNM010000086.1:0-1779 GCA_021852325.1 Pseudomonadota bacterium | reverse complement strand
ATCGGCAGCAGATACGTCCGCTTCCAGGGGCACGTTCCAGTCGCAATGGATCTGCTCTGCACGCTGTTCGAGACCGCCGAGACGGGTCGTCAGGTCTTGCGCCGCAAGCCTCCAGGCTTCGAGATCACTGCGCCTTTCTTCAATCTCACGAGCCCGTTCAGACCGGTCGCGTTCACGGGCTTCGAGGTCCATCTCGACCGTTTGCAGCAGGTCACGCACTTCGGCCAGCCGTGAACCCGCACGCTGTCGCTCTGCCAAAACCTCATCCAGCTCGACTTTTTCGGACTCGAACCCGGAAAGCCGAGCCTCCTTCCCGGCGAGTGCATCGGTCTCCCCGACAAGGGATTCCAGGAGTTGCCGCCATTCGGCGATCCTTTTCCGTGCGGCATCCTCTCCATACCGCTTCTTCTCGAGTTCAATGTGCTGTTCCCGCTCTTCTGCCTCCAGCGCTTCAATCCGGGTGGTGAGGTCTTCGAGCCGATCGCGGACCGCTTCCCGCCCGAGCCCTTCGTGCCGGATCTCCGCTTCGAGCTTCGCCCGTTTGTCCTCAGCCGAGTGCTTCGACACTTCAAGGGTCCGGATCCGGGCCTCAGCTTCGGTCCGCTGTT
This sequence comes from Pseudomonadota bacterium, assembly GCA_021852325.1. GTDB lineage: Bacteria > Pseudomonadota > Gammaproteobacteria > JAKAQQ01 > JAKAQQ01 > JAJZNM01. The sequence continues at coordinate 1,171 of JAJZNM010000086.1, read as the reverse complement.
CCTGGATCCGCTGGCCGGCAGCGGTCCAGTCCTGACGCTGCCTTGCGAGTTCGGCAACGCGCGTCTCCAGTTCGGCGCACATCGCACCCGTTTGCAATAGACCCTCGCTTTGGCGCGCAATTTCGTGCTCGAGTTCCATCACCTCGCGAAGCGACTGGTCGAGGTGGAGACGGGAGGTTTCGAGGATCTGCGCCTGCCGCTGATGGTCGCTCTCGAGCCGGGCTCGTTCCTGCTGGAGGACACGGATTTCCCGGTCATGGACGAACACGGAACCCAACGCGGGATCTCCCCGGTCGATGGCCATCCAGCTGCGACCAACGAGGATGCCATCCGGGATCACGAAAAAATCTCCGGCCGCGAGATGCTTGCGTTTTGCCAAGGCATCGGCGAGCGTGGTGGCCGGCAGGGCATGCGCGAAGAAATCCTCAAGATCGACCCGGGGAGCGGTGAGCGCCGGAAAGTGCTCGAGGGTCGCTTCGTGACGGCCTTCCCCGTCACGGACCTCGAACAGGACGATGGTGCTCGCCGTCAGTGCCACCAGGGATTCTGCACAGGATTCCAGCCGTTCGACCCCAATGGCCTTGAGCCGGTTGCCGAGTATCGCACGGACCCCGGGCTCGAGCCCCGGCTCCACGTCCAGGAAGTCGGCGAGCCGCGGACGGTCATCCAGATGGTTCCTCGCGAGCCACTGGCGGGCTTCGTCTCCCTCGAGCGACAGGGCCTGTGCCCGGAGCGCCTCGTGGGTGTTGAGCCGTGCCTTGGCCTGTTCCCGGAGGATAGCGGTCTGGTTGAGGGCGGCTTCCGCGTCCCTCAGGGCAGCCTGCTCCCCCTCAAGCGCGTGTTTCCGCTCGAGAAGCCTGGCCTCGTCTCGGGACCGCTCCCGCAATCCGGCCTCATGGAGCATGCGGGCCTCATCGCGTTTGGTGGTCAGGTCGTCAAAGGTGGCGGTCTCGAGCTTGCGCGCGAGTTCCCGCTCCTGACCGTGCAACGCATCCAGGGCATCCCGCGCATGCTTGTCTTCGAGCGCGAGGAGTTCCGCGCGCTGCCGGGCCTCCGCCAGATGCTCACGCAAGGCCTCCAACCGTTCGTCCAGGTCGTCGGCTTGCGCCGCGATGGCATCGCGTTCCGAGCTGAGGCGCGCGATTTCGTCTCGTGTGGCCCGGAGTGCCTG
>JAJZNM010000027.1 GCA_021852325.1 Pseudomonadota bacterium | reverse complement strand
ATCTCTCCCCCGAGGGTGACCAGAGCGCGAGTGCGGGTGCCACAAGCGTGACGGCGACCAGGTGCTGATGGGGGGCGGGGCGGGGCACATGCCACTGCCAGTACAGGAAGAGGATCAGCGCGAGCGATGCGAGTGCGAAAAATACCGTCTTCATGATTCCTCCGCGAGCGCCTGAAGTCCATCGAAGACGAGATCCGGTTCCGGTTGCCAGTGCGCGAGCAAATCGGGATCGAGCGTTCCGGCATCGCCCCCGGTCACGATGCGGACGGGATCGAGGGCAAGTGCCCGACCGATCGAGGCCTCCGCTTCCCGGATGAATCCTTCGACCATGAGGCGGCAGCCGTTGGCCATACCCGTCTCGGTATCCTGCCCGAGGGCACGTCGGCCGGGTGCACTCACCTCAGGGAGGGTTGCCGTGGAAGTCGCCAGCGCGTGCAGCAGAGACCGCTGTCCCGGCACGATGAGCCCGCCCCGGTGGAGTCCCTTCCCATCGAGGACATCAAGCGTGATCGCCGTCCCGAGAGACAGGATGAACGTGGCGCGCCGGGTGCGCCGCCAGGCTCCGATCAATCCGGCCCAGCGATCGGCACCGAGACGGGATGGATCTCCATATCCTGAACGGACCCCGCACCGGGTCGATTCGGCCCGGATGAAAACCAGGCGCGAGGGCGCAAACGGCCAGCGACCAACCTCATGGACGAGTGCCGCTTCGAGCGCCGGCCCGACGACACTCGCGATCCAGACCGCCTGAGGATCCTCGACTTCACGGCCCATGCCCGCCACAAGCGCGGGCAGCTGAGCGCCGCGGCCGTGGACTCCCGCACCCCGGGACCGGATCTCCCCTCCCGGGACGCGCACCTGCCACTTGAGACGGGTATTGCCGAAATCGATCAGGATCATGCGGGCAACCGGATGCTGACTTCACCCGCAATGAGCGCTTCCCGGCTCCCCGAGGCGGTCTCGAACCAGAGCGCGCCGTCGCCCCTCACCCCCCGGGCCCAGCCGGTGCGTGTGCCCGCCGGTTCGTGGAGGACGACCGGTTGACCGGACAAGACGTCTGCTTCACGGAAAGAATCCCGGAACGGCCTGAAACCCTGGACCTCGAAAACCTCGAGGGCCTGGATCCATTCCTCGATCAGGCACCGTGCGATCACATTCCGATCGCGTGGCACACCCGGCGCAACGGATTCGAGGCTGACCGGCGCCAAGCCGTCCGTCATCGGCGGGCAGGAGGCCAGATCGACATTGAGGCCAAGCCCGGTCACGCACCAGAGGGGTCCCCCGGCCTCGCCGCTCAACTCGACCAGGATCCCGCCGAGTTTCCTTCGCCCATACACGAGGTCGTTCGGCCACTTGATCCCGGGGGGCGGGAACCCTAGACGGGCGAGCGCACGGTTCGCAGCCAGCGCCGTCACGAGACCCAGTGCCTGGAGATCCGGAGGGGCCACCGTGAAACGGATGCCCCAAGAAAGCAGGAGCGAGGCGCCATAGACCCCCGACCAGTTGCGCCCACGACGCCCGCGGCCCCGGGTCTGGTATTCTGCGAGACAGACCCGGAGAGCGGGACCCGCCGGTTCACGGAGCAATCGATCGTTCGTCGATTCGACGATCGGGAGGACTTCGATCTCCATATCGCGTAAGCGCGCGGGGAGCTTGAGTCCCCTCCGGATCCCTGCCACGGAGAGCGCCTTCGATACGGCCGGCAGGCGATACCCGCGCCGCCGGTCGCGCTCTGGCTGAAGACCCATCTCCTCAAGTGCATGCATCCTTTTCCAGATCGCGCTCCGGCTCACCCCGAGGCTCTGCGCGAGCTCCGGGCCGGCATGCCATGAGCCATCGCCCAGTCCGGTGACGAGTGCGGCGATTGCGTCGGGGTCGTGCTTCACGCCCTTAACCCGCGCGCCAGGCGGTCTTGAACCGGTGCTCCACGCCTTCGTGGAGTCGTTTGAGATTCGCACGATGGGTCCAGATGAGGATCAGGAACAAGAGCGTCCCGAAGCCGCCGATCAACGCCTGGGGCCAGGATCCCGGCCAGATCCAGGAAACGACCGCGAAGGCCAAGGCGCCGCTGAGACTCGCGACCACCACATATCCCGTGACGTAGAACGCGATGGCCCAGGCGAGGGCCACCAGCACGAACAGCGGCGGAGCGATGGCGAGCACGCCCCCGAGAAATGTGGCTACGCCTTTGCCGCCCCGGAATCGGGAGAACACCGGGTAAAGATGCCCCAGGACCGCGGCCAGAACGGTGAGCGGAGGCAGCCAGCCGATCGCGGATGGAGCAAGCCAGAGCGGGATCCAGAGCCCCGCGATGAGCCCTTTTGCAAAATCGAATCCGAACACAAGGACGCCCGCCTTGCGCCCGAACAGGCGCAAGGCGTTAGTCGCCCCGGGATTCCCGCTGCCCGCGGCACGGAGATCCCCGCCGAACCACCGCGCAACGAGGGGTCCGGCTAAGATCGAGCCCAAAAGATACGCGACCGCGAGCGCGGCGCCTACACGGAGGATCGACAAGGGCTCCCCTCTGGGGCATGCAGGGCCCCGGGACCCTGCGCCAGCTGCTCATCCAGGCGGAGGGTCAAGCATTTCGCGGATCCGCCGGCCTTGAGAAACTCGTCGAGCGGGGTTTCCGTGACTTCGAATCCACGGCGCTCGAGCGTCTTGCGCAGCGGGGACGAGATGACGTTGAGCGTGATCTGTGATCCCACATTGACGGCGTTGCAGGTGAAATGGAGTGCGTCATCGAGGTTCACGGCGATCCGGTCTGGCGGTGAGATACGGGCTTCGATCCGGGTGAGCGAAGCTGGCGTGAAGGCTCCGGGATAGTACAGCAAGGACCCATCGGTGAGCGGACAAAAACAGGTGTCGAGATGGTAGAAACGGGGGTCGACGAGCTCGAGGCTCACCACCTCGCAGCGGAGCTTCTGGCTCAGCCATTCGTGTCCCTGGGGGAGACTCCGCCAGCCCGCACCCGCCCAGAGGATGGGTGCGCGGCGATCGAACAGCGCATCACCCGCACCCTCAAAGAACATCTGTTCCGGCAACACGTCAACGGTAAACCCGTGGGCCTCGAAAAAGGACCGGAATGGTGTTTCCTCTCCGCGACGTTCCGGGTGCAGGAAACGGCTCACGATGGCCTGG
>JAJZNM010000138.1 GCA_021852325.1 Pseudomonadota bacterium | reverse complement strand
GTGGTTCGATCTCGTGGCGCTCAAGCGCGCCATCATCAACAACAGCGTGTCCGCGCTCGGGATCACGAAACTCGATGTGCTCGACGAGCTCGATACGATCCGGGTGTGCGTGGCCTACGAGGGCCCTTCGGGTCGGCTCGACGTCGCCCCGACCGGTGCCGAGGATTATGCGGAGCAAGAACCGGTGTACGAGGACCTGCCCGGCTGGCACAGCTCGACACTCGGGTTGCGTTCGAAGGCGGCGCTGCCCCGCAATGCCCAGGCATATATTGACCGCATCGAATCCCTGGCAGGCGTTCCGGTGAGCCTGATCTCGACGGGTGCCGAACGGGAAGAGACGATCGTCCTCGAGCACCCCTTTGCACCCGCGCATTCACTCGGGGCAGGAGCCTGATGTCGATGGCCGGAATACCTGGCGATCGCTTGGGTTGGTGCCGGGGAGAGGACTCGAACCTCCACGGATTGCTCCACTGGTACCTGAAACCAGCGCGTCTACCAATTCCGCCACCTCGGCCCGCAGGCACTATAGCCGAGATCCGGATCCAGGGTCAATGGCGGATCGTCCCTGCCCACATTCCCACAGCGTCCCGATGAAATCCATCCTGCCACGCTGGCCAGAAGATGATCCGGTGCATGTGCGCGAACGGGAGCGTTACGCGCATCCGCTCCCGAGTCGCCTGTTCCTCTCGCGCTGGTTCGAGGCGCTCGGACAGCCCGTTGACATCAAGACCCTGGTCGAGGCGTTCCATCTGGACGATCCGGCACTCCAGCAGGGACTCGAGCGGCGCCTCAGGGCCATGCATCAGGACGGGGAGCTGGTCGAGAACCGGCGCGGACAGTGGTGCCTCGTCCGTGTCCTGCCGATCGTGACGGGCCTCATCCGCGCCGAGCGCGACGGGTTCGGGTATCTCGAGCCGATCCAGGGCGGGTCCCGCATCCTGATTCCACCCGCCGAGATGACGACCCTCATGGACGGGGACCGGGTCATGGCCCGGATCGGCGACGGGCCACAGGGCGTTCCCGTCGGACGGATCGTGGAAGTGATCGAGCGGGCGCACATGATGGTCACCGGGCGGTACTTTGTGCAGAGTGGAGTGGGGTTCGTGACCCCCTATCATCCGCGCCTCTTCACGGATTTTGTGGTGAGCCGTGAAGGTGCGCCCGGCGCCCGCCCGGGAGATTACGTCAAGGTCGAGATCCTCGAGTATCCGAGGCGTGGGGCGGGAGCGGTGGTCCGGATCGTCGAGGTGATGGGTTCCGCACCCGTCCCGAGCCTCGGTGTCGAACTCGCGCTCGCCAGTTTTTCCTTGCCGGTGACCTGGCCCGATCCCGTCCTCAAGGAACTCGCAACTCTCAAGGCGCCCGCTCCGCCTTATGGCCCGGACCGGCGCGATCTCCGCCAGCTCCCGCTGGTCACGATCGACGGAGAGGATGCCCATGATTTCGATGATGCGGTGTTTGCCGAAAAAACGAAGCAGGGGTTCCGCCTGATCGTGGCGATTGCGGACGTCTCGGCCTATGTCCGGCCGGGCACGGCGCTCGACCTCGAAGCGCGGCGACGCGGAACGTCCGCGTACTTTCCGGACCGGGTCATTCCGATGCTCCCCGAGCGGCTCTCCAATGACCTCTGCTCCCTGAAACCTGGCGAAGACCGCTTCGCGTATGTGGCCGACCTCGAGCTCGACCCGCGCGGGCAGCCGCGCCACGCCACGTTCTACCCTGCGGTGATCCACTCGCACGCGAGGCTCATATACGAGGAGGTGGCGGAAGCCTTGGAACAGCGGAAGCCCGAGGCCAACCGCCGACTCCAGTCGGTACGCGAGCCCCTCGAAGCACTCTATGCACTCTACCGGGTATTGCGGGAATCCCGCGAACGTCGCGGGGCAATCGATTTCGAGACCCGGGAACCGAGGATCCTTTTTGGACCGGACGGAACGCTCCAGGAAATCCAGGTCCGCGCCCGCACGGATGCACACCGGCTGATCGAGGAGTGCATGATCCTCGCGAACTCCGAGGTGGCGCGATGGCTCGAGCACCAGAAGATCCCGGCGCTCTATCGGGTCCATCCGAAGCCCCTGCCGGATCGGATCGTCGAGCTACGGGAGATGCTCGGTAACTGGGGCCTCACGCTATCCGGAGGGAGCGAACCCAAGCCGGCCGATTACGCGCGGCTGATCCAGCATCTCGGAGACCGCCCGGAGCGCCGGGTGGTTGAAATGCTGCTCTTGCGTTCACTTTCGCGGGCAAGCTATGAGCCCGATCCGGGCGGGCATTTCGGGCTCGCTCTCCGTCATTACTGCCACTTTACCTCGCCCATCCGGCGTTATCCCGATCTTGTGGTGCATCGGGGACTCGCGGGACGCCTCGGGAACGACACATCCGACCTGCCCGGGCCGGTGCTTGCCGTGCATTGTTCCTACACGGAACGCCGTGCGGATGAGGCCTCGCGAACCGCGCTCGAGTGGTGCCAACTCGGCTATCTGGCCAACCGGATTGGAGAGGAGTTTGAGGGCCTGGTGACGGGCGTGACCGGATTCGGGCTCTTTGTCGAACTGGACGGGATTCTGGTATCCGGCCTGGTACATGTCTCGAACCTGCCGGGTGACTATTACCATCATGACCCGAAGCAGGCTGCACTCGTCGGAGAGCATTCCGGCCACAAGTACAGGCTCGGGGACCGGATCTCGGTCAAGGTCGTGAAAGTCGATCTCGAACAGGGCAAGCTCGACCTGGTGCCGATCCCCATCCGCAAACGGCGTTGAAGACCGAACGCCTCTACGGGATGCATGCACTCGAGGCAGCTCGGGCTTCCGGGCGCACCTTTTTCCGCCTCTATGTCCACGAAGGCCGGCATGGCCCCCGCCTCGAGACGCTCTGCAGGAGTATTGAAGGACTCGGAGTTCCGGTCTTCGAGGTGAGCCGCACGACCCTGGACCGCATGGCCGGAGGCGGGGTGCATCAGGGGGTCTTGGCTGAAGTGGAAGTGCTCGCGCGGGAAGGGGGCGAGCGCTTGGGCGACTGGCTCGAGCAGGCCGGTGAGAAGGATGTGATCCTTGCCCTGGATGGCATTCAGGATCCCCGCAATCTCGGTGCCTGTCTGCGGTCGGCCGCGGCCTTCGGCGTTTCATGCGTCGTCCTTCCAAGACATCATGCTGCACCCGTCAATGCGCTCGCCGTCAAGGCCGCATCGGGCGGAGCGGAAGCCGTGGCCTGCCTCACCGTTCCC
>JAJZNM010000184.1:4640-20238 GCA_021852325.1 Pseudomonadota bacterium | reverse complement strand
ACTGGCTCTTTGAATATGCCGAGGGAGCTTCCGCACGCGGGCTTCGGGTCCTCATCGCGGGCGCTGGCGGCTCTGCTCACCTCCCGGGCATGCTGGCCTCAAAGACCCTCCTGCCGGTGCTCGGTGTCCCGGTCGAGACGCGTGCCCTGGGTGGCTTGGATTCGCTCTTGTCGATCGTGCAGATGCCGGGAGGCGTCCCGGTCGGGACGCTGGCCATCGGCCGTGCGGGCGCGATCAACGCGGCGCTCCTGGCCGCTGCGATCATTGCGCTTGACGCACCGGAGGTGCGCAAGCGCCTGCTCGACTGGAGGCACCGCCAGACCGACGACATCCTGGCGCGACGGGACCCCCGGGACGATTGACATGCGGGTGGGCGTCATCGGGGGCGGACAGCTCGGCCGGATGCTGGCTTTGGCCGGATTGCCGCTCGGCATGGACTTCCATTTCATCGATCCCTCGCCTGAAGCCCCGGCTCGCGAGCTCGGCCATCTCATCGTGGCGCCCTTCGACGATCGGGCCGCGATGTTCGATTTTGCGCAAGCAGTCGATGTCGTGACGTACGAGTTTGAAAACGTGTCCGCGCCACTGTTACGCGAGGTCCAGGTGGCGCGTCCCGTGATGCCGTCTACGGACGCCCTTGAGACGAGCCAGGACCGCCTGTCCGAAAAACGACTGTTCCAGTCCCTCGGCATCCCGACGACCCGCTACGTCGCCCTGGACCACGAAGCGGAGCTCTCCCGGGCCATCGAGCAAACCGGCCTGCCAGCCATTCTCAAGACCCGGCGGCTCGGCTACGACGGCCGTGGGCAGGTACCGATTTATGAACCCGGCGATGCCGGGGCAGCTTTCCAGACCCTGGCCAACGCCCCGGGTGGACTGATTCTCGAGGGCCGGGTAGTTTTTGAACGGGAGATTTCCATGGTGGCCTGCCGGGACCAGACGGGGGCCGTGGTGTTCTACCCACCCGGTGAAAACGTTCACCAGGGCGGGATCCTGCGTTCGTCGTACGCACCTTTTCGCGAGTCCCCACTCGTCAGGCAGGCCGAAAGCCATGTCGGGCGCATTCTCGAACATTTTGACTATATCGGTGTGCTTGCGGTCGAGTTCTTTGTCGAAGACGGGATCCTGATCGCGAACGAGATGGCTCCCCGGGTCCACAACTCGGGGCACTGGACCATCGAGGCTTCCGTGACGAGCCAGTTCGAGAACCATCTCCGCGCCCTGGCCGGGTTGCCACTCGGGCGTACCGATATGCGGCAGGAGGCACTCCTCGTGAATGCGGTCGGCCGGATGCCGGATGCCTCGGCCGTGCTCGCGTGCCCGGATGTCCACCTCCACGATTACCGGAAGGCGCCTCGTCCCGGACGGAAAGTCGGCCATGTCACGGCGCTTGCCGACTCTCGCGAGTCCCTTGAGGAACTTGCACCGAGACTCTTCGAGATGGTTCCGTTCGAGCGCCATGGATGATGTGGAGACCGGTAGCCCGATCTGACCACGTGTCGGTCTCGCGAGCGCACCCTGCACCCTGAGGTGGCCTCCCGGGGCATCCCGCCCCTCCCGGAAACGCATTCTGAGGTGTACGAGCCGGACCGGAACCGTGACACGGAGGGTGCGAGGGTCCCGGTGCCTTGCTCTCCGGGAGCGCCGGGGGTGCGATCGAAACGCGACCCTCGAGGGATCTCGCTATACTAGCGATCGTCAAGCGTCAAGCGACTTCCCGGGATCCCGCGACTTGAATACGCTGAGCCCCGAACTTGGTCTCGAGACTGCACCCAAGCCACTACTGAGCCTCCGCCTCGGGGTCCTCACGCTTGCGCATGTCCTCAATGATGGGGCCGTCAATTTTCTGCCGGGGATCCTGCCCGCGGTCCTCGTGCGGCTCGCCCTGCCGGATGCGGCTGCGGGCGTCATCATGTCGGCACTGCTCATCGGGCAGGCGCTCCAGCCGGTCATGGGCTGGCTGGCCGACCGCTATGGCCGGGGCTGGTTCTTTCTGCCCGGCCTCTGTCTCAGCACGTTAGGTGCGGCACTGGTCGGGGTCGCAGACAGCTACGCGCTCCTCATCGGGGTGCTGCTCGCGGTCGGTATCGGCAACTCCGCGTTCCATCCGCCGGGTCTGGCCGCGGCGCGGGAGCTCGCGCACGAACGCCACGCATCGCAGGTCATGTCGATTTTCCTCGTGGGTGGGGAGATCGGACGTGGACTCTGGCCCCTGCTCGCGAGCCTGATCGTGGTGGGGTTCGGATTTCGCGGGCTCCTCATCTTTCTGATTCCCACGGCACTCGTCGCGCCTTGGCTCCTCCACGCGGTACCGGGATCCCGGGCGTCGCCTCGCGGGCGGGCGAAGCGTCCTTGGCTTGCACGCGTGAAACCGCTCCTGCCGCTTCTCGGATTTGCGGGATTGCGTGCCACGCTGGTTTACGCGAGTGTGACCCTGATCCCGCTGCTCTGGTACCGTTCGGGTGGTTCCCTCGTCGTCGGTGCCACGCTCATCAGCGTCCAGCTCTTGGTCGGGGTGATCGGCAATCTCGGCGGTGGGTGGCTTGCAGATCATCTGGGCCGTCGCCGGGTCCTGGCCGTGATGAGCCTGCTCTCGCCACTGTTCCTCCTCGCCTACCTGGCGGTACCACTGCCCTGGGGCTATGCCCTCCTTGCGGGCCTCGGGATCACGCTCTTTGCCACGTTGCCGGTCACGATTCCGATCGGCCAGGATCTTTGTCCGGATGAGCCGGCCTTCGCCTCCGGGGTGGCGCTGGGTCTCGGAAATGCGCTCGGGGCACTCGGGCTCCTGTTGCTCAGCGCCCTGATTCCCGCGATCGGCCTCGAACGGACGATCGGGTGCGCTGCGGGGATCGGATTTTTGGCCTTGCCGGTCGCGCTCTGGGGGTTGCCCGTGATGCGCCCGGCGCCCTCTCGCGGACCACTCCACTAGCCGAGGCGATCAGGGATGGACGGGGAGGATTGGGAGGGCGTGGCGGCATCCGGATCCTGCGGGCAGTCCAGGGGATCCATGACCCCATCGTACTTCCATCCGCTCACGGTCGAGTGGTTCCGCAATACCTTGGGCGTCCCCTACCCGGTGCAGGAGGAGGCCTGGAAAGCCATTGCCGGCTGGCAGAGCAGCCTGGTCATGGCTCCGACCGGCTCCGGCAAGACCCTGGCCGCCTTCCTGGTCGCTCTCGATCGCCTGCTCGCGCAGTCCGTACTCGGGCATCTCGAGGATCGCTGCCAGGTTCTCTACGTGTCACCCCTGCGCGCGCTCGTGGCCGACATCCGCCAGAATCTCGAAATCCCCTGCGCCGGTCTCGCCGAACTCGCCCATCGCCAAGGCTATCCGGACTTTGGCGTCCGCCTCGCGCTCCGCACCGGTGACACGCCGGCTGCTGAACGGCGGCGGATGATACGCAAGCCTCCGCATCTCCTGCTCACGACCCCAGAATCACTGTTTCTCCTGCTGACAAACCCGGGTGGGCGCACGCTGCTCAAGGACGTGCGTACGGTGATTCTCGACGAGGTGCATGCCTGGATTGACACCAAGCGTGGCGCGCATCTCCTCCTGTCGATCGAACGGCTTGCAGGGTTGACCGGGCGGCCGCTGCAGCGCATTGCCCTGTCGGCGACTCTCCGCCCGCCGGATGCTGTGGCCAAGGCTCTGGCCGGTTCAGGCACGCCCCTTGCGATTGTCGACGGGGGGAGGAGCCGGGATCTGGATTTTGCTCTGGAAGTGCCGACTCCCTTCACCGGGGCTGTACTTGCCCAGGAGCAATGGGGCCTTTTGTATGACCGGATTGCGGAGCTGGCCCGGGAGGTCCGGACGACGCTCGTCTTCACCAATACCCGGCGGCTGGCCGAGCGGACCGCACGGCAACTTGCGGAGCGCCTCGGGGCGGAAGAGGTCGGTTGCCACCATGGCAGCCTCGCGCGCGAGACACGGCTTGCCGTCGAGAGCCGCCTCCGGTCGGGCCGGCTCAAGGTGCTGGTTGCAACCGCCTCGCTCGAACTCGGCATCGATCTCGGAACCATCGACCTCGTGTGCCAGATCGGCTCGCCGAAAAGAATCCATGCCCTGATCCAGCGCGTGGGGCGTTCCGGACATCGCCTGGGAGCCACTCCCCGGGGGCGGCTCTTTCCTCTCTCGCGCCAGGACCTTGCTGAAGGCGTGGCCTTGGCGCGTGCGCTCGAAGGACGGCTCCTCGAACGGCTTGAGATTCCCGTGGGCGCCCGGGATGTCCTGGCACAGCAGGTCGTGGCCGAGGTTTCGGTTGCCGATGCGAGCCACCGGAAGCTGTTTGACCTGATCCGGCAAGCATGGCCCTACCGGGACATTTCGAGTGCGGATTTTGAGTCGATCCTGGAACTCCTCTGCCAGGGTTTTACGAACCGCTGGGGTCACCGTCGCCAGGCACTTCTTTACTGGGATCGTGTCGAGGGACGTCTCCAGGCACGTCCCGGAGCGCGGATTGCCGCGTGGCTCAATGCCGGGGTCCTGCCCGACCAGTTCGATCTCGAAGTCTGGCTCATGCCGGCGGATTGCCGGATCGGGACCCTGCATGAGGAGTTTGCGTTCGAAAGCAGCCCGGGCGATGTGTTTCAGCTGGGCAACGCCTGTTACCGGATCCTGCGGGTCCGCGACACCCGGGTTGAAGTCGAGGAGGCTCCGGGTGCCATGCCATCGGTTCCGTTCTGGATCGGCGAGGCGCCCGGCCGCAGCCGTGAATTGTCCGAGGTCCTGGCCGGACTCCAGGGTGAGGCTTCAAGACGCCTTCAGGCGGGAGAGGATCTCGTACCCTGGCTCGCGGGTATCCCGGGCGTGGGCGGGACGCCCGCCTGCCTGCTCGCACGGTACTGGTCGGATGCCATGGCCTGCTTCGGGGCCTTGCCCGGACCTGAGACACTCCTCGTAGAACGCTTTTTCGATGCGGTCGGTGACAGTCACCTCGTGATCCATTCTCCTTGGGGGTCACGGATCAACCGGGCCTGGGGATGGGCGCTCCGCAAACGGTTCTGCCGGCAGTTCAACTTCGAGCTCCAGGCGGCAGCGCTCGAAGACAGTCTCGTACTCTCTCTGGGTCCGAGGCATAGCTTCCCCCTCGAATCCCTGATCGAATCCCTGAAACCGGAACGTTCTCGGGATCTCCTCATCCAGGCACTCCTTGCGACCCCGCTGTTCGTCACGCGGTGGCGCTGGGTCGCTCAAACCGCGCTTGCGGTGCCGAGGCGCACCGCGCGGGGACCGCGGCCGCCACCCCATCAGCGTGCAGAGGCAGAAGACCTCCTCACGATCCTTTTCCCGGATGCCCTGGCTTGCCCCGAGAACCTGGCCGGTTCGATTCCTGTCCCAGACCACCCGTTGATCGGCCAGGCGCTCGAGGACTGCCTCAACGAATCCCTGGATACCCCGGGTTGGATCGCTCTCCTCGAGCGGATTGCGCGCGGCGAGATCCGGTGGGTGTTCCGGGAGCGCCATGACCCTTCCCCACTGGCCGAAGAGATCCTTGCGGCACGGCCCTACGCATTTCTCGACCCGGCGCCAGCAGAGGAGCGCCGCACCCGGAACGTGTCACGAGGCCCCTACTTGGAGGTGGATGAGCCCGCTCTCGACCCGGTGATCCTCGCGAAGTTCGCCGAGGCGCTCTCACCGTCCATCCAGACGCCCGATGACCTCGTGATTGCTCTGTCCGAACGCGGTCTGGTGACGGAAGAGGAGGCGCGGGGCTGGAGGGGACCGGCCGGAGCTGACCCCGCGAGTTTCATGGATGTTCTGGGTGCCCAGGGCCGGGCAGTCCGTGCCATGACCACCCGTAGGCGCTTCTGGGTCGCGGCCGACCGCTTTCGTGAGTTTCGGTTGCTCTTCCCCGACGTCCACCCCGGGCCTCGGGATCTTGATGTCGGTGCCGGACGCGCAGCTCCGGTGGAGGTGGACGACGCGTTCTGCGAACTGCTGCGGAGCTACTTCGAGCACGCGTTGCCGGTTTCCAAAGATCAGCTGGCCGATCGCTGGGGACTGCCCGGCGCCCCGATCACCTCGGCCCTGGCACGCCTCGAAGGCGAGGGCATGCTGATGGCGTGGACGCCGGGTGCAACGCCCGATGCGCCCCCGCTGTGGACCGACCGCAGGCTCCTCGCGCGATTCATGCGCGAACGGCGCGAGGTGCGACGCAGGCTCTCATCCGCGATCCCGCTCACGGTCTGGTTCCGTTACCTTTTTGCCTGGCAGGGTGTCTCCGGGGCCTCGCAGGGCGGTGATACGTTGATTGAGGCACTGGATCGTCTTGAGGGGTGGCCGATGCCCGCACCAGCTCTCGAGCGGGAGATCCTTCCGCTCCGCTTACCCGCCTTTGCCGCGTCCGAGCTCGATGAGTTCATGACCCAGGGCAGCCTCCACTGGCTGCGCCACCAGGCACACCGCCCCGTACACGGTCTTCAGCCGCTCAAGACCGCATCTCTCATCTGGATTCCGCGTGAACATCTCGACACCTGGCTCCGTCTCGAGCGGGGGGAGCAGGCAGCGGATCCGGTGGGACTTTCAGAAGTTGCACAAAGGATCTATGACCAGTTGCGAGGCGAGGGAGCCTTGTTCCGTTCCGATCTTGAATCCCGGAATGCCCTCCTGCCCGAGATCCTCGATCGGGCACTCCTCGAGCTCGTCAACCAGGGTCTCGTGGGAACAGATCGGTACACGGATCTCCGTCGGCTCTGGTCTCCACGGATCCTGGGTTCCCGCTGGAGCAAGGAACGGCCTGCCCGTTTCAGCCCCCAGGGTGGACGCTGGTTCGTCTGGCCCCAAACCCGGAACCCTGGTGCGGGGACCAGTCTCGACGATCTCGAAGTCTACGCGCGGGTCCTGCTCCGGCGGTATGGGATCGTGTTCTCCGGGCTCATGGCCCGGGAGGCCGGCCGGTGGCCTTGGCGCGATCTGGCCCGAGTCTATCGTCGACCCGAGGCCCGTGAAGAGATCCGCGGCGGGCGTTTCGTCGCGGAAGTTCCGGGTGAGCAGTTCGCCCTGACCGAAGCGGTCGGAGCCTTGGAAGTAATCGCCGGGCAGCCGGCCGATGGATCCTGGATCACGGCGTCGGCCTCCGATGTCTTCAACCTGACCGGTGGTGTGCTCGAGGGTCCGCGGATCGCATCCATGTCCGGCAACCGTTTGCTCTGGCACGACGGGGAACTCATGGCGGTGCGCATGGCCGGGCGGGTCGAGTTCCTGAAGGAGCCCTCCGAGGGGGAGCGCTGGGCCTGGCGCCAAGCCCTTTTGCGCGTGGGTGTGCGTCCGTCCCTCACCGGGACAGCGGACAGCCGGAGCGGCCTCTAGGCGCTTGTGGAACCGAGCAGCCGGTTCCGCGCTTCCTCGTAACGGGCCCGGGTTCCTTCAAGGATCGGGGCTGGAAGGGGCGGTGGCGGAGGTTGTTTGTTCCAGCCGATCGATTCGAGGTAATCGCGTACGAACTGCTTGTCAAAAGCGGGCGGGGTGCGACCGGGCTCGTAGGTGTCACGCGGCCAGAACCGGGACGAATCGGGGGTCAGGAGTTCATCGATCAGGAACAGGGCCCCCGTCTCATCGAGGCCGAACTCCATCTTCGTATCTGCGATGATGAGTCCAGCGGCTTCGGCCCGCAGGGCCGCCAAACGGTAGATCTCGAGTGCCTTCGCGCGGATCATCTCGGCGAGCGCCCCGTTGCCAATCTGTTGCACGGTCTCGTCGAATGTGAGTGGGCGGTCATGTTCGCCGATGGGTGCCTTGCTGGTCGGGGTGTAGAGGGGGAAGTCGAGGCGCTCGGCTTCGCGCCGTCCGGGTGGGAGGCATAGACCTGAGACGGGTTGCCCCCGTTGATAGGATTTCCAAGCGGATCCGGTGAGATAGCCGCGGACCACCGCTTCGATCGGCAGGGGTTTGAGCCTCCGGACGACCAGGGTTCGCCCCTGGAGATAGTCCAGCGATTCGGCACGGACCCGGTTTTCCCACTCGTCATCCAGGCAATGGTTCGGGATCAGGCCTGCCGTTTCCCGGAACCAGTACCGGGACAATTCGGTCAGGATCCGTCCCTTGCCGGGGATGGGTTCTGCAAAGACGACATCGAAAGCGGATAGCCGGTCTGTGGCCACGAGGAGGAGACGCTCCGGATCGAGGAGGTAGAGATCCCGGACCTTTCCGCAGCCAATGCGCCTGAGACCCGGATCCTTCTCGTCAGGCGCCTGGACCTCCGGCTTCGAGTGTGCCACCGTCTCTGCGCAGTTCAGGCAGACCTCAGCCGACGGCGTCCGCCGATCAGGAGGAGTGCCAGCAGGAAAAGCAGTGTGGTGGGATCAACGGCACTGCTATTCGTATTCGGGACCACCTCTACATCAAAGGATACCGTGCTTTGAAGTCCGTGAGCGTCAGTTGCGGTGACTGTGGCGACGGCGGTTCCCAGCCGGTTGGGTATCGGACGCAACGTCAGAGTCCGGTTTTCGCCCGAGCCACCGAGGATGATGCCACTTGTCGGCAGGATGGCAGGCTCATCCGAACTGGTTGTAAAGGTGATCGGGGTGGTTCCAGTGACCGTAAAATTCATCGGACCAAAGCTGTTGCTGACGAGGATATAGAAAGGACCCGACAGTCCGGAGATAACGGGCGGCATGCCAACGAAGACCGAGAAAGTTTGGGATGCTGAGGCATTGTTCTGGGTTTTTGCCGTGACGGTGATGTCCGTGTTTCCGCTTGCTCCAGCGGCAGGGCTCAAGGTCAGGAACTGGTTGGTACCTACCCCGCCGAATGCGATGCTGCTGTCTGGAATGAGGCTCGGGTTGCTGGATACCGCAGAAAAAGTCAGGCCGCAGTTCACGCTGGGCGTGAAACTGACGATGCCTTCGGTCGGGGCTGAACTCGTGGACTCTGCGATGGCGGTCGCGGGAATTGGAGCCAGGCTCACCTGGCTCGGGAGCACGCAGATGCGCACGGGGGCGGGGGCGGAAACCGGGAGCGTCGGCGCGCCTGGTCCGCTTGCAGCCGCAGCCGTGAAGGCGAGGTGATCGGCACCGGTAAAGCCTGAGGCCGGAGTATAGGAAAAGGCACCGTCTGAGGCGGTGAGGTTCATCTGGCCGTGGACCGGGTCCTCGGCCAAGGCATAGCTCAGGGTCCGATCGAGATCGTCTGTAGCCGTGAGGGTACCGTCGAGGACCGTATTCTCATCCAGGTCGAACGTGGCACCCTGGGCGATGATGTCGCCAGCCCCCACGAAAGCGCCCGCGATGGTCGCCGCGTTCGCGAGCTGAAGTGTGGTAACCACCGAAGCGTTCGCGGTGTCGACCACGCTGAGTTCGGGGACGGCACTGTCGAGGACATAAAGACGGGTTCCATCGGGAGCATAAGCGAGCGTCGAGGGAGCACTCCCGACATTGATCGGAGTTACCGGAGACGACTGGCCGACTGGGATGAGATCCACGAGCCCGGAAGCGGGCAGGGCGACGGCTAGGGTCGATCCATTGGGTGAGACCGAGAGGCTGTCGGGAAAGCCGGTGACCGTAATGGAATTGAGGAAGGATCCCGTTTCAGTATCTAGGACTGCAATCGTGTTGTTGCCCGAGTTCGCGATGTAAAGACGGCTGCCATCCGGTGAGAGGGCAAGGGCCAGCGGGTCGAATCCGTCCGGGATCGTCAGCGTGGAAACGTTGCCTGTGGCCAACGTGACGATGGAAAGCTCGCTTGCATTGGTCAGGGTGACGAAGAGGTGTCGCCCCGTCGTGCCGACGAGCATTGCGGCCGGTGCCTGCCCGGATCCGTAGCGGGTCACGGTGCCAACAGCCCCCGTGGCGAGATCGACGCTCATGAGGACACCGGACAACGGGTTCATGACGTAGAGCAGGGAGCCATCCGGCGAGATCGCCATGGCCCCGATCGCGATATTCGACGTCCCGCTTTGCAATGTGGTCTCGGCGGAGATGGAGCTGCTCGCGAGATCCAGGGTGTATATGGCCGAGGTCAAGGTCGTCGTGGAACCCGAAGTGGTTGAGGTCACGGCGCCAACGTAGGCTTCATTTCCATTGGGAGCCATCACAACATCCTCCGGGTCAGCCCCGAGGGGGAGCGTCGCGGTGAGCGTGTTCGTGGCCGTGTCGACAATGTCGACCGCGTTCTCGGAGGATTGGGGGACGACGAGGTAGGGTTTGGCCAGCGCCAAGGGTGCGAGGCAGAGCCCGAAAAGCAGCAAAACCGCCTGCAGGTTTCGCGAGGCAGGTCGCATGGACAAGGATCGGTCTTTGCGCATGATGATACGGAGGGAAGGGGTGGATAAGTGATTATATCCCCTGAGGCCGGATTAGGGGTCAAAGGCGGCATCGTTCCTCACCCAGGATCGCCCGCGCTAGAATAGCTCGCAAGGCGGTACTGACGGGGACCTGCGAGCGGGATCTTGCCGGGCTTCGGGTTTTGAGGAGTTCAACATGCGTCCAAGTTCGAGACAGCGGTCTGCCGAAATCGTCCCATCCCTCCTGTCAGCGGATTTCGCCTGCCTCGGCGCGGAAGCCGAGGCGATCATCGGGCTTGGCGCCACCCGACTCCATTTTGACGTCATGGACAACCACTATGTCCCTAACCTCACGATCGGCCCGCTCGTGCTCGAGGCGTTGCGGCGCCATGGGATCGGGGTTCCCATCGAAGTCCACCTGATGGCCCGGCCGGTCGACCGGCTGATCCCGGATTTCGCGCACGCCGGAGCCTCGGTGATCTTTGTCCACCCGGAAGGCACGGATCATCTCGACCGGACGCTCTCCCTGATCGCGGAGCAGGGGTGCGAGGCCGGAATCGCCTTGAACCCGGCCACGCCTCCGACCCTCCTGCCTTACATCCTCGATCGGATCGACCACGTGCTCGCGATGACGGTCAATCCTGGCTTCGCGGGCCAGGCGTTCATCCCGGGCGTGCTCCCCAAGATCCGGGAGATTCGTCAATGGATCGACCGATCGGACCGGCCGCTCGTGCTCGAGGTCGATGGCGGCATCCATCCCGGCACGATCCAAGCCGCCCGGGAGGCAGGCGCGGACCGTTTTGTTGCGGGCTCAGCCATTTTCGGCAGCCCGGACCGGGCGGAAGCCTGGAAGGCGCTTCAAGCAAGCCTCGGGCGCGAAGCGGGTCCTCAAGCCCGCCGCTCTCGCGTGGCCGGAAACCTGCGATAATGAACCCGCGAGGGTCCCATGCGGGCGGAGGCGATCGCATCGCCTGCCACCGTGCCTGACGAGGAGGAACTCCGACATTGGCCTATCTCAACCGGAAAATCAGGCTCAATGGGTTCAATAACCTGACCAAGACACTGAGCTTCAACATCTACGACATCTGCTATACCCAGACGGAACAAAATCAGCGAGAGTACATCCGCTATATCGATGAGGCGTACAACGCCGAACGGCTGACCCAGATCCTCACGCATGTCTCGGGAATCATCGGTGCGAACATCCTCAACTGTTCGCGCCAGGATTACGATCCCCAAGGGGCCTCGGTCACCATGCTGATTTCGGAAACATCAGTCGAGGCCGATCAACTCGAGCAAAGCCACCTGGAAAGTCCGGGACCTCTGCCGGAAGGGGTCGCGTTCCATCTGGACAAGAGTCACATCACGGTCCATACCTATCCCGAGAGCCATCCGGACAATGGGATCAGCACCTTTCGCGCCGACATTGACGTGTCGACCTGCGGGCGCATCTCCCCGCTCCGCGCACTCAACTACCTGATTCACAGCTTCGAATCCGACATCGTGACCGTCGATTACCGGATCCGGGGGTTCACCCGGGATATCCGGGGCGAGAAACTGTTCATCGACCATCACATCAACTCGATCCAGAACTTCATGTCCAAAGATACGCGCGAGCGCTACCAGATGGTCGATGTCAACGTCTATCAGGAAAACATCTTCCATACGAAGATGATCCTCAAGGAATTCGAACTCGCGAACTACCTGTTTGGAGCCGAACGGGATGCGCTGAGCCGGGACGACTCGGACCGGATCCGCGAGCGGGTCAAGACCGAGATGCTCGAGATTTTCAACGGGCGCAACATGCGCCGGGGTTCGCTCGCCCAAATCGAGAAACTGGATCTCGGGACGCCGGCCGCAATCGCGCGTCAGAGCCAGTAGGAACCGTAGACGAGCGCGCGTGAGGCCCCGTGCATGAGGGCACGAACCGGCCGCGGCAAGGGCTTGCCGCCTCCAGTCAGCGCCCATTGCCGGTGGCCGGCCTCTTCCGCTTTCATTTTTTCGAGGATCGCGCGGCTCACGAGATCCGCTTCGGGCAAGCGTGCGAGATGGTCATCGAGGTGTGCTTCGACCTGGTGCTCTGTCTCGGCGAGGTAACCCAGGCTTGCTGCGCGGCCGAGGCGGCCGGCCAGGACGCCGCTCAGGAAGGCACCGACATACCAGATGGGATTGAACCGGCTGGTTCGGCCACCGAGTTCAGACAGTCGTTGCGCGCACCAGGTCAGGTGCCGCCTCTCTTCTTCGGCGGCTTCAAGGAGGGACGTCGCGAGTCCGGCATCTCCGGATGCGGCCAGGGCCTGCCCGCGGTAGAGGGCTTGCGCGGCCACTTCACCGGCATGATCGACCCGGAGGAGCTTCCGGCTCTGGCGCGCGGAGCTCAAGTCGAGATCAGGATCTCCCGTCTGCCTGACCCGGGTGGAATCCGATGGCGGTCGCAGCGTCCGGAGCGCGTGATCGCACTCGATGAGGAGCCGTTCGCGGAGGGCGTGGCCGGTCGATTCAGAAGGGAACCAGCGCATAGCCCTGGTTTTCATAAAGGATGAGCGTGCTGGGGCCAGTGGGCGCGATCCCCACGGTGTGGAGCACGTCTTTGGGTTTGAACCCCCAACCGGCGAGCGCAACGCCACAGACCCGGAAGGTGACACCGTCTTTGGCCAAATCGGCGATCAGGGGGGCGTTCGGGTTCGGGTGGTGGAAGTGGGTCTCGTAGGCAGAGTTGTCGAGGATGGTCGGGATCGATCCGCCGTCCACAACCACCACAAAATGCAGGTGGCTGAGCGGCACGCCTTCGGTCGTGAAAATATTGAGCATGCGGGCCACGCGGCCGAGCTCCGGATTCGCCTTGGACTTGTTGGCAATCGGCTGGGGAATGTAGAAAACGGCCCGGTAGAGTGCGTGGGGTGAGGGCCGCGAGACCTCGTGGGGCCAGACATGGATGGCGCCGTAGCCGGGTACGGCGGGAGTGATCCAGAACCCGGGTGCGGCCAGGGCCGATGTGGGTCCGGCGAGGATCGCCAGTAGGAGGACGGTGAGGGACCCTGAAACGAAACTGACGGAGATGCGGCGCATGATCATGCTCCCTGGAAAACCGGATTTCATTCTAAACCTTCCGTGCCTCATGTGTTTCTGATGCGGTGGCTACCCGGTGGCCGGCCGGGGATGGCCACAAGCCCGTAGGAGGATGTCAACCGGATGCTCGACCGGGATCTCGAGCCCCGCCTGGCGTAGTTCGGCCTGCCACCGGAGACGGCATCCGATGTTCGTCGTGACGATCCGGTCTGGCGGCTCGGGTCCGAGACTTCCGACGAGCGGGGCCGCCAACGCGCCGCTCATGCCCGGTTCCCGAAGGACATAGCTGCCGGCCGCGCCACAGCAGCCATATCCGTCCGGGATCGCTTGGACGGTGAGGTTGCCGATCCGCCTGAGCAGGCGTGCGGGGGCCCCGGCGTCACCAACTTCCGTGCGTTGGGTACACGGGATGTGCAGGCCGACCCGTTCTGGCCGATCGAGTGTGGCCTTGAAGGCCTCTGGCCAGTTCGCGTCGAGGAAGGCGGCGAGTTCATGAACCGGCCGCGCACCCGGCCTGTCGGATCCCAAAGCAGCCCGGGTCTCTCCGACGCAGCCGCTGTCGAGGACGAGGACCGGTTGGTCTGCGGACAGGACATCGCGGAGTTCGGCTCGCAAGGCCTCGGCGGTCCGGACCCGGCCGGCGTGACGGGCCAAGGCCCCGCAGCAGAAGGCATGCGGGGCGAGGTCTACTGCATAACCCCAACGCACAAGTAGGGTTTCTGCAGCCGCATAAGCCTCGGGCATCCAGAGACTCGACACACAACCCATGAGGATCGATACCCGCCGGGTTCCTGCATTCCGGGCCCCCATGCGCCTCAGGTTCGTCCCCGCCCGGGGATAGGGATCCGGCATCAGACTCAAGACGCGCGCAAGTCCGCCGGGAGCGATGCGGCGCAGGAAGGAGAGAATCCCCGTTTCTTGCAACCCCTGGAGCAGGTGGTGTAGCGCCCCAGCCACCCGATGCCGACGCGTGAGCCAGACGAGGAGCCGCACGAGGGGTGTCCGCAGTGGTCGCTCGGTCACCTCGTGGTAGCGGTCGATCAGCCTGCCGTAGGGAACTGCTGCCGGGCAGACCACTTCGCAGGCGAGACAGCCGAGGCAGTGGTCAAGTGCCGCGCGCATCGAGGGATCGAGTGCAGCGGAATCCCCCCCCCACGCGGCGAGCATCGCGAGCCGGCCCCGAGGGGATTCGGACTCGTCGTGTGTCAGGCGATAGGTCGGGCAGTGCGGGAGGCAGAGCGCGCACTGGACACAACGCTCGGCTTCTTCGAAGCCGGAAGGGCAGGCTACGGGTGACATTTCCGGTTTCCGGTCGGTCTTGGATACAATATAGGATTCCGCACAGGCAAGTCCAAGCAGAGATTGGCCGGGCTGGATGGTACGACCCCTTTGGATCCAGGAAGGCGGTGCCATGCCCCAGACCCGAGGTCCGGTCTGATCCCCAAAGGCCGCTATGACACACGAGCATTTCGAACTGACCCTGGTCAACCGCCGGTGGGTGACCCCGCGCGTGCTGGAACTCACCTTCGTGCGTTCTGACGGGCAGGCTTTTCCCTATGTCCCGGGCCAGTTCGTGACTCTGCACCTGGATACGCCGGATGGCGAGATCCGGCGCAGCTACAGCATCGCCTCGCTCACGCACGATCTCGGCCGGATTGCGATCGCGGTGACCCGGGTCGAGGGTGGACGCGCCACGGAGATCCTCAACCGTCTCGCGCCCAAGGACCGGGTGCGGGCGAGTGGGCCGTTTGGACGTTTCGTCCTGCGCGAGGATACGGGCATGGATTACATTCTCGCGGCCACTGGAACCGGTGTTTCGCCCTACCGTGCGATGCTCGGACAGCTCGAGAAACGCCTGTCCGATACCGCGTGCGAAATCCGGCTCCTGCTCGGCGTGCGCAGCCCGGAAGAACTGCTCTATGGGGAGGATTTCCTGGCTCTGGCCCGGCGCGCGCCCCGGTTCCGGTTTGAGGCCTGTCTCAGCCGCAGCCTGTCCGATCCCCCGGCTGCCCATGAGCGGCGTGGCTACGTCCAGGAGGTGCTCAAGGCGCTCCCGCTGGATCCTGCGCGCCATATCGTGTATCTCTGCGGCAATCCGGATATGATCGATGCGTCGCTCGAGCACCTCAAGGGATTGGGATTCGCGCTCCCCGCGATCCGGCGGGAAAAGTACCTCTCGTCGAACTGATCCGGAACGCAGCCATCCCGGGGCGTGATGCGGTCTCAGGAATGGCGCATCCGCCTCGAGCCCATCGGGGCCGTGCCGACTCGGGTCTCCCGCCGTGTTTCATACTCACTATAGTCAC
>JAJZNM010000184.1:2458-4630 GCA_021852325.1 Pseudomonadota bacterium | reverse complement strand
CCTCGAAGATGACCTGTCCTGGACCCTCGAAGGCGAGGATGTGGGTCGCGATGCGGTTCAAGAACCACCGATCGTGGGAGGTGACGAGGACGGAGCCGGGAAAGGCCAGGAGCGCCTCCTCGAGCGCGCGCAGCGTTTCGACGTCGAGATCGTTTGTGGGCTCATCGAGCAGAAGGACATTGCCACCTTCCCGGAGCAGCCGCGCCAGATGGACGCGGTTCCGCTCACCCCCCGCAAGCCGGCCGAGCGGTTTCTGCTGGTCGGGTCCGCGGAAGTTGAAGCGACCGACATAGGCACGCGAGGCCATCTCGAATCCCCCGACGATCAGGCGGTCCTGACCGTCCGCGATGTACTGCCAGACGGTCTGGTTCTCATCCAGCCCTTCCCGGAGCTGGTCGACATAAGCGATCCGGGTGGTCTCGCCACGGATGATCTGCCCGTGATCCGGCTTTTCCTGGCCCGTGATCAGCCTCAAGAGTGTGCTCTTCCCGGCCCCATTGGGGCCGAGGATCCCGACGATCGCGCCCCGTTCGACACGGAAACTCAGGTGGTCGAGGAGCTTCCGTGTCCCGTACGATTTGCTGACCGACTGCACGTCGATCACGACCTCTCCGAGCCTGGGGCCGGGCGGGATGTAGAGTTCGCGGGTTTCCTGCTGTTTCTGGAACTCGCGTGAACTGAGTTCCTCGTAACGCTTGATGCGGGCCTTGCTTTTGGCCTGCCGGCCGCGGCTGCCTTGGCGGATCCAGGCGAGCTCATCTTGGAGGGACCGGCGGTAGGCAGCCTGCTCGCGTGTCTCCTGGGCCAGCCGGGCTTCCTTCTGTTCGAGCCAGGCCGAATAGTTGCCTTCAAAAGGGATACCCTGACCGCGGTCGATCTCGAGGATCCAGCCGGCTACGTTGTCCAGGAAATACCGGTCATGGGTGACGAGGATCACGGTGCCCGGGTATTCGCGCAGGGTTTTTTCGAGCCATGCGACGGATTCCACATCAAGATGGTTGGTGGGCTCATCGAGCAGGAGCAAGTCGGGCTGGGCCAGTAGGGTCCGGCAAAGGGCCACGCGCCGCCGCTCACCGCCCGACAGGGTGCCGACCCGGGCTTCCGGATCCGGCAGGCGCAGGGCTTCCGATGCGATGTCAAGGTGATGCTGCCAGTTCCAGCCATCCTGGTGTTCGATGGCATCCTGGAGCGCGGCCTGCTCGGTGAGGAGTGTGTCCATGGCTTCCGGGGTCAGCGGCTCGCCCAAAGACTGGCTCACGGATTCAAACTTCTGGATGAGTTCACGGATCCCGGACAGGCCTGCCTCGACGGACTCGCGGACCGTCTTGTCCGGGTCGAGTTCCGGTTCCTGCGGCAGGTATCCGATCCGGGTGCCGGGCTGGAATCTCAGTTCCCCCTCGAAGTCATGGTCGACCCCGGCCAGGATGCGCAACAGTGTCGATTTGCCGGAGCCGTTGATGCCGAGCACCCCGATTTTCGCTCCCTGG
Organism: Pseudomonadota bacterium; assembly: GCA_021852325.1. Lineage (GTDB taxonomy): Bacteria > Pseudomonadota > Gammaproteobacteria > JAKAQQ01 > JAKAQQ01 > JAJZNM01. The sequence continues at coordinate 3,143 of JAJZNM010000184.1, read as the reverse complement.
AGAAACGAGAGTGACAGTCCCTCGATGAGGACGCGCTGGGGCGGGACGACACGCCGCAGGCGCTGCGTGGTCAGGATGGGTGCGCTCATAGGGTGAGCCTGTCGGATGTGCTGGAGTCGGTGGTCAGCTGGGTGGGTGGGTCAGACACAAATGGCCGGAGGCAATTGTGCCACAAGCCTCCTGGAGATGCCTTCTTTCAGGATGGGGAGATCGCCCGGGACCGCGACGCGCGAAGGGGCGGGTGTCCGATCTTCGAGACCAGTGCATCGATCATGCACGTTGCGATATCCATCCCCGTTGCCGCTTCGATGCCTTCGAGGCCGGGTGCTGCGTTCACTTCGAGCACCACGGGACCCGACTCGGTTTCGAGGAGGTCGACACCGGCCACGTCGAGGCCGAGCATCTGGGTCGCCCGGATGGCCAGATGGTTCTCCACGCGGGATGGTGTGATTTGCCGGGCCCGCCCGCCACGGTGGAGGTTTGCCCGGAATCCGCCATTGAGACTCGTCCGCTCGATCCCGGCCACGACCTCGTTGCCGATCACGAACAGGCGCCGGTCCCGTCCCCTCGACTCGGTCACGAAGTCTTGTACGAGGAAATCGGCCATGAGTGTGCGGAGGGTTTCCGTGACGCTTTCCGCCGCTTCCGGGTTTTCGGCCAGCACGACGCCCAGCCCCTGGGAGCC
>JAJZNM010000184.1:0-2448 GCA_021852325.1 Pseudomonadota bacterium | reverse complement strand
GAGCCTTCGATGAGCTTGATGATCAGGGGAGGAGCGGGGAACAGGCCGAGGAGCCCCGGATCGTCTTCAGCCGCAAAGGCCATGCCGGTTTGAGGGACCGGAATGGCGGCGGCGGCGAGCCGCTGCAGCATGTGAAGCTTGTTGCGCGTCCTCAGGATGGCCTCGCTCGTGTTCTGGACCGTGACTCCCTGAATCTCGAACTGCCTGAGGACGGAGGTCCCATAGCTCGTGATCGAGGTTCCGATGCGGGGCAGGATGCCATCGATGCCGCGGAGGATGCGGCCTCGATAGTAGACGGCTGGGCTGCCGGTGATGACCGACAGGTAGCACCGGGTCGGGTCGAGGACCCGGAGCCGGTGCCCGCGCTGGCGTGCCGCCTCGGCGAGACGGCGTGTCGAATAAAGCCGGGTATCGCGTGAGAGCAGGATCAATCGCATGTGGCACTCCCTCAAAGGGCCTCAGTATGCACCGCACCGCGCCTAGGGCGTGTGAACGGCCTGGCTCCAGGGGTTCTCCGCGAGGGGGTGAGGAGCGAGGCTGGGCTCCCTCCCGGGGCGGGTTTCATGGCGGATCGGTGGGGTGATCCGGCGACAGGTCGCCACGATCCGGGGGCACGTCCACAAATCCGATACAATTGCCAGGTTCCAGGCGAGGCCCAGGTTCATGACCCCGAAAGCCTGTTTTGCCGACGCGACGCCCATCGCCGATTACGATCCCGAACTGGCCGAGGCCATTGCCGGCGAAAAAAAACGCCAGGAATGCTACCTTGAGCTCATTGCCTCGGAAAACTACGCGAGCCCGAGGGTCCTCGAGGCGCAGGGTTCCGTACTGACCAACAAGTATGCTGAGGGCTACCCGGGACAGCGCTATTATGGCGGCTGCGAGTTTGTGGACCACGCCGAGACCCTGGCGATCGAACGGGTGAAGCGCCTTTTTGGTGCCGCCTATGCGAATGTGCAGCCGCACTCGGGTTCGCAGGCCAATGCGGCCGTTTATCTGGCGCTCGCGCGGCCCGGTGACCGGATCGTGGGCATGAGTCTCGCCCACGGGGGCCATCTCACCCATGGAGCCAAAGTCAACTTTTCCGGAAAGTTCTTCGAAGCCGTCCAGTACGGCATTGATCCGGATACCGCCCTCATCGATTACGACGCCGTCGCGAAGCTCGTCGACATGCATCAGCCGAAGCTTCTGATCGCCGGGTTTTCGGCGTATTCACGCTTCATCGATTGGGCCGCCTTCCGCGCAATCGCGGACCGGGTAGGTGCCTATCTCGTCGTCGACATGGCGCATGTCGCAGGACTCGTCGCTGCCGGTCTTTATCCCAACCCCCTGCCCCATGCCGATGTCGTGACCTCGACGACCCATAAAACGCTGCGCGGTCCCCGGGGCGGCCTGATCCTGGCTCGGGACAATCCGGAGATCACGAAGAAGCTCTCGGCAATGGTGTTCCCCGGCACGCAAGGTGGGCCGCTCATGCATGTGATCGCCGCCAAGGCGGTCGCGTTCCAGGAAGCGCTCGAACCAGGGTTCCGGGCCTATCAGGCCGAGGTTGTGGCGAATGCCCGTGCCATGGCGGATACCTTTATGACACGGGGGCTGAGGGTGGTGTCCGGCGGCACTGACAATCACCTTATGCTGGTAGACCTGCGAACCAAAGATTCCGGCCTCACCGGAGCCGCGGTGGAAGGCTGGTTGCAAACCGCAGGCATTATTGTCAACAAAAATATGGTGCCGTTCGATACCCGCAAAGCCATGGAAACCTCCGGCATTCGCGTCGGCACCCCCGCGCTTACCACACGCGGCCTTAAAGAAGCCGAAATGCAGCGCGTCGCCGAATGGTTTGACCGCGCCGCCTCCAGCGCCGGCGATGCCGGCACACTCGCCCGCATAAACGCCGAAGTCACCGAGTTTACGCGCAGCTTTCCTCTGCCGCACATTGAGGTGCATGCCACCGGCGAAAACCGCCCAACGCCGCTAAGCGCCGCTGCCGTCGCCGTCTGACAACCAGCGTTTCGCAACCAGTATGACTTTCGACAACCGGCTCGACCGCCCGCAGTGCGCGCACGGCTGGATTTTCGCGCCCACCGGCGAGCATAAGGTCCCAAGATTGTGCCATCTGTCACCATAAATCCAGATCACGCAAATCTGGGTTCGGTAAATAGCCAGCTGGTCGCAGAAGACATATTTCGCTTCAGCGAGAGCCGCCATCTTTGTTCCAGCCTTATTTGCTCTACAGCCCGCCTCTGTACCGTCTCCTGCTCTCGGCGTCGCCGCCGCCATGATTCCATGTTACCCGCAAGTTCGCTAACTGTTGGTACAACTTTTAGCCCAAAGTTCCACCTTCTCTGGCACGCCTCTCAGCGCTGTAACCTCTTGTTAAATCCAGCTTTACGTCACGTTTGCGGCTGATTTTTGCCGGCAAAGTGTACCCATGTAATTGTTGTATTT
>JAJZNM010000101.1 GCA_021852325.1 Pseudomonadota bacterium | reverse complement strand
ATCGCGCTCACCCGGTTCGGGACGATGAGGGCGAGGAGCGGGATTTCCGTGCGATAGATGTCCCAACCCGAAAAGTTGGCGTATTGCACCTGGCCCTTCGCCAGATGGTGGATCCGGCCGTCGAAGCCCGGGTAGTCGCCGGTGACATCGTTGAAAAGGGTCGGCTGAAGCAGGGTGTGGTAGAGCGCCGTGTAGAAGGTCACCCGTTCGGCTTTCGTTCCCCCCCGGACCACGATCCGCCCGAGGAGTCGGGACCAGTCCTTTTGGGCCGCGCGTCTCACCCGGGAGAGATTCCAGGTGCGGGCCTCGGCACGGAGATTGGCGAGCGCACCGCGCACGCTGACGTAGGAGATCGCGACCTTCATCTTGACCGCGTTATGCGGCCGCGCCGGGAAGGAAACCCATCCGCCGGATCCGGCTCCCGAAACCGTACGCGCGCCCGGGTGGGTTACCCTGGGCGTCCAGGTTCCGGAATGGTTGAAGGGACGGTTAAAACGGGCGACAAAGTAGACCGTGAAGCGATCCGGTTCACCGCAGAATCCGCCGCTCGTCGCTTGCCCCGTCACCTCGCGCGTGCCGACCACGTTGAAACGCGCCTGGGTTACACCCGCCTGGTCGGATGAAACCTTGAAGATCATCCGCCCCCGGCGGTTGTGGGGAAAGCTGAACAACCCGAGTCCCGTCCGTTTCGTGACGGTGAGCTGTACCCGAATGGACGGGTTCCCGAGGGTGACGGCATAGGAGCCTGGATGGGCGTGTTCAGAGGCATGGGAAAACGGCTGGACCGCATCCCAGGGCTTCGGCGTCGGGCCCACCTCGGGCAGGATATCGATGTCACCGAAGACCGAGCAGCCGGGACCGCTCAGGTGGGTGAGCCCAAAGCCGGTCACGACCCGGTCGGTGTAGTTGTAGCCGCCGCCCGCGGGTTCGGAGGGCGTATCCGGACTCCATTGGATCATGCCGAACGGGAGGCTCGCCCCGGGATACATGTCGATCGGTCCCCCGGCGGGCGTGCCGGAGGTGCCGATGAAGGGATCCACCAGCCGCAAGCCGCGCAGCCCGGCGGTCTCGCTGGTGTGTGCGAAGGTTGGGGCCAGGGCGAGAGACAGGAGCATGCCTCCTGCAATCCAGAAGGCGAGGCGGGAATGGATACGGCTGGGCGGACGGATGGCGGGCATGGAGATCTCCGAGAATTGGATTCCAGAGCGGAGCCGGATGGTGAGAAGACTCCCTGCCCAGGTCACGCCGATGCCGCCCGGTCCGGCCAGTATAGTGGAGAACGGGCGCGTTTGCGCGCAACTTCCGGACTGCCGCAGTGCAAAAATCGCGCCCGTCCTGTATCTTGAAAGACCGGTTTCCCCAAGGTTCCCGTCATGTCTGCGGCCCCCGCGTCATCCGTTTCCCAGGCTGCCCTCGACACCCCGGGTGAGGCCCGTCCGGCCGGCACGTTCCGCGCCATGGCCTTCCTGACCCTCATCTTTTTCATGTGGGGGTTCATCACGAGCCTGAATGACATCCTGATCCCGCATCTCAAATCCGTCTTCGATCTCAACTATGCCGAGATCATGCTCGTCCAGTTCACATTCTTCGGGGCCTATTTTGTCACATCGCTCCCCTCAGGCTGGGTGGTCGAACGTCTCGGATATCCGATGAGCATCCTCTCGGGGCTCGTGCTCGCTGCCTTGGGGGCGGTCTTGTTCTATCCGGCGGCAGCCGTGCCGTCCTACCCCTTGTTTCTCATGGCTCTGTTCGTGCTCGCGAGTGGCATCACGCTGCTCCAGGTGGCGGCGAACCCCTATGTGAGCCTGCTCGGGCCGCCACGCGGTGCCTCAAGCCGGCTCAACCTCGCACAAGCCGTGAACTCGCTGGGGACGACTATCGGGCCGTTCATTGGGGGGCTTCTGATCCTGTCGATCCCGGTCGTGGCCCTGTCGACCCGCCGGCACTGGACCCATGCCCTCAATGCGGCCTATACGCTCCGGCAGACCACACTGGTCCAGGGGCCCTATCTCGGGCTCGCGATCCTCCTTCTGCTCCTCGCGTTCGCCGTCTATTTCATGCATCTGCCGGACTGGCGCAACGCGGGCCATCGCCAGGTGGGCGGATTCTGGGATGACCTCATTCATCACACTCGCGCGTACCGGCACCTCCTCTTCGGCATCGTGGCGATTTTTGTCTATGTCGGTGCGGAGGTTTCGATCGGCAGTTTCATGATCAGCTACATCTCCCTGCCGCGCTATGGCGATATCCCCGTGAGCCAGGCTGCGGTCTTCGTCTCGCTTTACTGGATGGGCGCCATGGTGGGCCGTTTCATCGGATCGGCTGTGCTGCGTAAAATCGACGCCGGGCGGCTGCTCGGTGGCTCGGCGGTGGTCGCGGCTGCGCTCGTCGCCACGACCCTCATCAGTCACGGCAGGGTTGCGCTCTGGAGCGTGGTGGTTATCGGGGTTTTCAACGCCATCATGTTCCCGAACATTTTTACCTTGGGAATCGCGGGTCTCGGGGATCGGACCGGGCAGGCCTCGAGCCTCCTCGTCATGGCCATCGTGGGCGGGGCGGTCATTCCGTTGCTGCAGGGATTTTTGGCCGACCGGATCGGTGTCCATCTGGCCTATGTCCTGCCGCTCTGCTGTTACCTCTACATCATCTTCTACGGGTTCTCTGGATCGCAGCGAAGCGGTTCACCGGTTTCCTCAAAGGCCCCATCCCATGCCTGAGATCGCCTGTTTCGGAGAGGCCCTGATCGACCTCCTGGCCGAGCCGCCGGCCGGTCCAGGCGAACCCTGGCGTTTCCGACAGCACGCGGGGGGTGCCCCCGCAAATACGGCGGTGGCGATCGCACGCCTCGGCGGATCGGTCGCGTTCATCGGCAGGCTGGCCCGCGACCCGTTCGGCGATTTCCTGAAGGCGGAACTCGCCGCAGCCGGAGTCAGGACGGAATGGATCCGTCAGGGCGCGAAGGGGCAGACGGCGCTCGCGTTCGTCTTCCTCGATGCCTCCGGCGAACGGAGTTTCCGTTTTTATGGTGACCGGGCAGCACACCTCGAGTTCCGTCCGGATGATTTTCCGGACGGTGTGTTCGACACGCTCAGGCTCTTCCATTTCGGTTCCAATACGCTGACCCTGCCGGAAAGCGCCGAGGTCACCCATGACGGTCTCAGGAGGGCCAGGGACGCGGGCGCTTGGATCAGTATGGACCTCAATCTACGACCGCTCCTCTGGCGCGATGCCGAGAAGATGCGCCCGGCCGTCGCGCGCGTC
>JAJZNM010000044.1 GCA_021852325.1 Pseudomonadota bacterium | reverse complement strand
TCACTGGGCTCATCTGGCTTGCGGATGTGCTGGTGCGCCGGGCCCGCGGTCGGGGGCTGCCCGCGCGGACCCTCGTCGATTACTGTCGTTCGTTCTTCCCCTTCATCCTGATCGTGATCCTGATCCGCTCGTTCCTGTTTGAGCCGTTCCGCATCCCTTCCGGATCGATGGTCCCGACCCTGCTCGTCGGTGATTTCATTGTGGTGAACAAGTTTGACTACGGATTGAGACTGCCGGTCACGAATACCGTGATTGTGCCCGTCGGCCGCCCTCAAAGGGGGCAGGTGGTCGTCTTCCGCTACCCGCTCAACCCGTCGGTTGACTATATCAAGCGGGTCGTGGGATTACCGGGTGACCAGATCACCTATCGGGGCAACCGGCTCTGGATCAATGGCCGTCTGGTTCCGCACACCTGCATGGGCCGCTATCGGGGTCCTGATGGCGAACCGGGGTCGCTGCTTTGTGTCGAGCAGCTCGGCCGAGTGCGCCACGAAATCCTGATCACGCCGGGACTTTCGGCACCGAACGGCACCTATACCGTGCCACCGCACCACTATTTCATGATGGGTGACAACCGCGATGACAGCAGCGACAGCCGCTACTGGGGCACGGTGCCATCCCGTGATCTCGTGGGGCGGGCGGTGCTGATCTGGTTTAATTGGGATGCCTTTTCCGAGATGCCGATCTGGAGCCGGATCGGCACACTGATCCACTGAGGGGAGTGTCATGCAGAAAAACGAACGCGGAATGACCTTTATCGGTTGGGCGCTTTCGATCTTTCTCTTCCTGGTCTTCGTACTGGCGGCGGTGCGCCTCGTCCCGGTCTACCTGGAATACATGACCGTGCGATCGGCCGTCGATGCGGCGGCCCGGAGCGTCCATGATCCGAGCCGGGAACGGCTTTTCCGTGCGGTGGTCCTGCAGTTTGACGTGAACCAGATCACCGCAATCCACTCACGCAATGTCGCCATCACCCGGACCTATCATCACTTCAAGCTCACCGTCGACTACACGGCGCGGACCCCGTTCATCGGCAATGTGGGCTTCACGGTCCACTTCCATCACTCGATCCGGATCCGGGCACACGAAAACGGCAATGGCTGAGGCGGGGCCCACGGTTCCCGAATCAAGACTGGGCTACCGGTTCCAGGATCGGGCCACCCTGGAGCTTGCCCTCACGCATCGGAGCCACTCCGCGGCGCATAACGAACGCCTCGAGTTCCTGGGCGATGCGGTCGTCGGCTGGGTGGTGGCCGAACGCCTCTACCGTATGCATCCGGAGTGGAATGAGGGGCAGCTGACCCGGGCCCGGGCCGGTCTGGTCCGGCAGAAGACACTCGCAGGACTGGCCGATGCGCTCGGCCTCGGGGAAGGGCTCCGTGTAGGCGGCGGGGGCGTGCTGGAAGGTCCGGCCCGGGAACGGGCCCTGGCCTCGGCGCTCGAGGCACTCCTCGGGGGGATCCTCATCGAGGCCGGACCCGAAGCGGTCCGGTCGGTCATTGAACGGCTGTTCGGAAGCTGGTGGCAGAGCGTACCGGAACTGGCCGAACGCAAAGACGCCAAGACGCGCCTTCAAGAACGCCTGCAGGGCAAGGGACTGCCGCCGCCCCGCTACCTCCTCGAAACCTCGGAAGGCCCAAGCCACCGGCGCCGGTTCAAGGTCCGGTGCGAGATTCCTGAACGGTCACTCAGTGCCGAGGGGACGGGCGGGAGCGTACAGCTTGCCGAACAGGCCGCCGCCGAAGGGCTCATCGCCAAGATGGACCATGACCGGTCGGGCTGACCGCCCGGTCACGGTTGCCCTGGTGGGCCGGGCCAACGTCGGCAAATCAACCCTGTTCAACGCGCTCGCGGACGAAAAGCTGAGCATCGTCACGCGCAAGCCGCATACGACGCGCGTACCGGTCGCCGCGTCCATCGCGGGACCGGCCGGCAGCATCTGGTTCTGGGACACCCCGGGGGTGAGCGAGCGCCCGACTCACCCCCTCCAGCGCTGGCTCAATGCATCGGTCACACAATCCGTCGATCGCGCGGATGCCATCCTGTTCGTCGTCGAGGCACTCAACTGGTTCCCGGCCGATCAGACGGTGTTCGAGGCGGCCTTGCGATCCGGCAAGCCAATCGGGGGTGTGGTCACAAAAATCGACCGGATCCGCTCGAAAACCCTGCTACTGCCCTTCCTGGAGCAGCTGGCGACACACCCGGAGATCCGCTTCTGGGTGCCGGTCTCGGCCCTGCGCCGTGACAACTTGTCCCGGCTGGTCACCGCTGTGGACGAGTATCTGGCGTCGGCGGTGAGCCCATCGGCCGCCGCGCTTCCGGTGCGGCGCGGGTTCGCGTTCCCGGATTTCGCGGCGGAACTTTTTCGTGAGCGCCTGATGGAGCGTCTGTCTGGGGAGCTGCCCTACGCGCTCCATGTCCGTTGCAGCCGGTTTGTCGATGAGGTGGACCGCATGGAGATCGAGTTCCGGATCGTGGTCGAACGCCCCGGGCAGAAACGGATCGTCGTCGGAACCGGTGGGGAAGTCCTGCGCCAGGTGGGGAGTGCGGTCCGGGCTGATCTCGAGGCGCAAAGTGGGAAGCGTGTCCTGCTGAGGAGCTGGGTCGAAATCGATCCGGGCTGGAGCCTGAAACGCCCCGAGGCGGTTCTCGTGCTGGCGGGGCAGGATGCGGTGCAGCTTTCCCAGGGTGAGCTTCCCGGACATGACTAGAGTCTGGGGAGAGCCCGCCTGGGTACTTCATACCCGCGATTATGGCGAGTCGAGCCAGATCGCCGAACTCCTGACCTACCGCCATGGGCGCGTGAATGTGATGGCGCGCGGGCTCAAGCGCACGCGCCGGACAGTACGCCTCGACGTCCTCGCGCCCTGGATCGTAGCCTGGAGTGGGCGCGAGGGGCAGCTTGCAACCTTGATCAGTGCGGATCCGCAGGGCACCCCGTTGCGTCTCCGGGGCATGGCGCTCTGGGCAGGCTTCCACCTCAATGATCTCGTCTTGCGCATGACCGGCCCGTATGATCCGGTCATGGGGGTCTACGACCGCTACGGACAAGCCTTGACGGCACTCCAGGATGAGCCGCCGGCCCGGGTGGTGTGCCTGTTTGAACGTGACCTGCTCATCCGGCTCGGCTATGGCCTGAATCTGACTGAAGACGTGGTTGCCCACCAGCCGATCGACCCGGATGCCCGGTATTATTTCGACCCGCTCTCCGGTGCACGGCGCGCGGACGCAGGTGGCGGCTGGAGCGTGAGGGGGGCATCGCTGATC
>JAJZNM010000019.1 GCA_021852325.1 Pseudomonadota bacterium | reverse complement strand
CAGCCGCTTTGATCAAAGATTTCATCCAGTCACAGTCTTCCGCCACGAGGGCTTTAAGGTCGATCGGGTTGGTGCTATGCTTCTTCACGGTCATGGTATGGTCCCTCCTCAGGACAGGGGGTTGGTCCAACCTCCCTCATACCATGACCTCCGAATTTGCACACAAGTCCGTACACTACCCGCTTAAGTTCCAAACAGAATGAAGCACTACACTAGTGCATCCTCATCTTGTGCATCATTTGCTCCATCCGCATCCAGTCGGCGCGCGCAAGTTTGTGATAGCGGATTTTCTGGGAGGCATCAAGGATGGCATAACCCTTCAAGTGATAGGGGATCATCTCGTAACCGAGGTAGGACTGGGCACGACCGACCGCTTTGACGTCCTCGATCAGTGTGCCAATCGCGGGATCGGGTTGCCGGGCATCCTGCCGGTAGTGCCGATAGGCCGCCTTGAGTGCGACGATCCCCCGTTCCGTGGCATGCATCATGCCCATGGCGAGTCTGCGCTCCTCAGCAACCTGAACGGGCGTGAGATCTAGGGCGGTTCGATGCATCAAGTCCCAGTGGGGACCTGGGTGATACCGGAAGAAAATGTTCACGAAACCGAGTGAGTGACGCATGAAATAAAAGTGCGACTTCATCATCCGGTTGCTGGGATGCATCGGCGTGGCCTGAGATGAGGCGATCCCCGCGCTCAGTAAAGCCACCGTTGCCAGGATGGATATCATCGGCGGTCTGGACATGGACTTTCTCCTCGTGCTCGGATCCTTCACGAGTATACCACCGGAGAGACCCGGGCCCGTCCGACGGATTTCGGGCGGAGACCAGAAATCCAGGGTAACCGGGAGTCAGTTATAATGATGTGCGGTCCAAAACAAGAGCACGTGTCAGTCAGGCCATGCACAGTCTGGTTTGTGACCGGAGCCCGTGTCGATCGGGAAGGATCCAGCTGAGGCATCAAGACGGCAGCCTACCCCTCTTGAGATAATGATTCGGTTCAAGGCTTGCAGGTGAGGGCCGAGACGGGGCCTGATCTGGGGATGTCCTTTCAGGATGGTCTCTTCCACGACTACTGCCGGAGGGCGGTTGTTTGCAGCGGTCACAACTTCGAAGCATTGCTGGCGCTGCGGGGCTCATTGCCGTGGGTCTTCTGAGTGGTTGTGCCAGTGTGCCGTCCCATCTCGCACGGGTACCGGTTGACCCTACCCTGCTCAAGCAGGCGCGCTATGTCGAGGTCACCTACACCGCAAAGCAGCCGGACGAGATCGCTTATCTCAAACGCCTCCCGTCTTCCGCCCCGAAGATTCGGGGTAGGTCTGGGTGTGCAGCCGAGGCCCCGGACCGGAGAACCGTGCGGGGTGCCTGGATCTGGAACACCCGGTGGCTCGTCGGCGATCCGCATGCCGTGTCGGCTTTATTGAAACGGGCCAGAAAGTTGCACCTGAACCGCCTGTATCTTTCCGTGACTGCTGATCTTGCTCCCCTCGCACCCGCCCTGCGCGCGCTCCAATCCCGGGGCATCGAGGTCTATGGGACGCTCGGCGCGCCTTCGGATATCGACCATTGGCATCGGCTCGATGACGCCATCGCGGCGGTCTTGGCTTTCAACCACCTGCATGCTGCCGGGTTCTCCGGGTTTGCGTTCGACATTGAACCCTATGTGCTCCAGGGCTTCGCCGAACATCGGCACCGGTTTTACGTGCGCTATGCGCGGATCCTGGCAAAGCTCCACGCCCGGCTCCGAAACCGCCTGCCCTGGAACCTGGTTGTCCCGTTCTGGTTCGATCAGGTCCCGTGGCGGCGAGAAAATCTCCTGGCCTTTGCCCTGCGCGAGGCCGACAGCATCACGATCATGGCCTACCGCAGCCACTACCGGTCCATTCTGGCTTTGGCCCGAAAGGGGCTCTGCGCAGGCCAAAGGATGGGCAAGCGGGTCGATCTCGGCATCGAGATGGCTCCCCTTAAGGATCAATCGCATTATTTCCTGACCCGGGAGCAGTTCGAGCGCGATCTCCGGACTCACGGGGGGCAACTTGTCTTCGCGCAAGGACAGCCCCCGTCCGGGCACATCCTCCTCCATTACGAGGTGCGTGGCTCACACCTTTCGTTCTACCCGCACCTGGCTACCGTCGCCCACCTGATCGGAAGGCGTCCTCCATACGGGAGCTTTGGCGGCTGGATCATCGACGGTCTCGAGGAGGATGCGCGTGCAGTCCAAAACCATTAAGTGGGGGATCTTATTCCTGGTCGCGACCGTCGTTGCACTCCTCGTGGCGGGCTTGATCGACTGGGTATTCGTGGCCGGTCACCGGCGCGTGGGCAGTGCGGCATCGAACTCCCTCGCCCGGGAGTACATGAAGCACCCGGGTGTCGTGGCCCTGGCGCTGGAGGCCCGCTGCCGGACCGGGGAATATCCCGAAGCCCAAAAGCTCATCCAGGAGATCGGCACGACCGTCCGGTCCGCCGTCCTGAGGCAGGCGATCGCCCATTGCGAACAGGATTTCACCTTCGCCCGTGCCGAACACCTCCTCCAGCAGGGTCTCGCGCCCGGTGCCATTCGCCTGATGTCCCCCTGGTATCCCACCGGTCCGGATCCGTATCGTGCGGGCGTGATCCTGATGCGCGCCAACCTGGTTGAACATCACTTCAACCGCGCCCTCAAACTGGGATCGGCTTTGTCCGCTCGGTATCCTGGCGATCCCACGCTGGCCCGCCTGATCCACGAACTCAAGGCACGGGTCACCCTTGACCGGGCCCAGGCGGCACTCGCCTCGGGGCACGCTGGCGAGGCGATCCGCTTGGCCGCTCCCGTCTGGCAGAAGGGGCCGGATTTTTATCGTGCCGGGCTCATCCTGGCGCGGGCGGATCTCGCCCTGCACCACCTCCGACAAGCGGGGGCGGTTTACGCTGCGCTGGCACGTCGTTATCCCAAGGATCGAGGACTCGTGGAACAGGCAAACCGCATCCGTACCGCAAGCCTCCTCACCGCGGCGCAAACGGCGCTGGCGAAAGGTCGCCCGATCCAGGCGATCCACCGGTTACGCACCCTCTACCCGTCCGGCACGAGGACCTACCGGGCAGAGCTCATCCTGGCCCGGGCTTACGCGAGTGAGCACCGGTTCCACCGTGCATCCCGCATGTATCACGCACTGGAAAAACGCTATCCCAAGGACCGATCGTTCGCCACGGCGCTCGTCAACCTGCGTACCCAGGAGACCCTGTCCTCGGCGCGGGCGGAGCTCGCGGCCCACGAGCCCCGGCGCGCCATCGGGACCCTCCGGCCGCTCTACCGGAGCGGACGGGACCCTTATG
>JAJZNM010000009.1:1638-3403 GCA_021852325.1 Pseudomonadota bacterium | reverse complement strand
ACAGCCTGCTCGTGATCCTGGTTTCTCCGTGGGCGCTTTGGCGCCTGCGCCGGGAAAGCCTCCGGCAGACCGGTCACCCCGAAGCGTTGCGTGAGCGTCTCGGCTATATCGAGCCCCAGTCTGCCGGAACCTGCTGGATTCATGCAGCCTCCCTCGGCGAGGTCCAGATCGCCTTCAACCTGATCCGCTCCCTGAGGGAGCAGGATCCGGATCTCCCGATCGTGCTCACGACCTTCACGGCCACGGGCAAGGTCCAGGCCCGGGAAGCCTTGACGCCAGCCATCCCGGTCTTTCTCTTGCCACTCGACCACCCGGTCTGGGTGGCCCGTTTTCTCGACCGGCTGAAACCTCGTGTCGGCGTCGTGATCGAGACGGAGATCTGGCCCCATCTCGCGCGCGCGTGTTTCGTCCGCGCGATACCGCTCGCGCTCGTGAACGCCCACCTCTCCGGGGAAACCGTGCGCCGCTATGGGCATTTCGCCGGGCTTTTTGCCCCGGTCTTCCGGGGACTCACCCTGATCCTCGCCCAGAACGAGAGCCAGCGCGAACACTTCATCCGCCTCGGTGCGAACCCATCCCGCGTGAAGGTCTGCGGCAATCTCAAATACGAGATGTCGGTCTCCGCCGCCGTCGAGGAGCGTGGACAGGCACTGCGCACCGGACTGTTTCCCGCCTGTCCGGTCTGGGTGGCGGGCAGTACCCGCTCCGGGGAGGAGGGGCCAGTTCTCGACGCACAGCTTGCGGTCCGGGACGAAATACCGGGTGCCATCCTGGTCCTCGCGCCGCGCCATCCGGAGCGGACCCCCGACCTCCTGGATGCGGCTCGTCTCCGCGGCCTCGTGGCGGTCTGTCATAGCCAGGGCAGACGTCCGGTCCCGGGTGGAGTGCTCCTGCTCGATACGGTGGGTGAGCTCAATGCATTCTATGCTGCGGGAGATGCGGCATTTGTGGGCGGCAGCCTGGTGCCGCTCGGGGGGCACAACCCCCTCGAGCCCATCCTGCACCGCTGTCCAGCGGTGATGGGCCCTCATCTCGACAATGTCCGGGATATCGCGATGGAGCTTTCCCGGGCACAGGCGCTCGACATCGTCGCGGATGCTCCCGCACTCGCCCAGGCGATCACGCGACTGCTTCGTGATCCCATGGCGCGGGCCGAGCGGGTTCAGCGCGGGCTTGATGCCGTGCTGGCCAGCCGGGAGGCTTTGGCCTGCACGTTGCAGGCACTCAAAGCGCTGACACCGTCCCTGAAATAGTTTTTCCTTCGTACGCAGGCGCGCGGCCGTTTTGCCCGCCTGCATCCCGGAGCCATTCAGAGTGGATATCTTTGAAAGGCGAGGGTCGCATTGGTGCCCCCGAAACCGAAACTGTTCGAGATGAACCGGTTGATGCGGGCTTCCCGGCTCTGACAGATGATCGGCAATCCCTCCGCTTCTGGGCAGGCGGTCTCGATGTTGATCGAGGGTGCGATGAAGTCGCCTTCGAGCATCAGCAGACTGTAAATGGCTTCGTGGACTCCGGCGGCTCCCAGGGAATGCCCGGATAGGGATTTGGTCGAGGAAATCATCGGTACGTCTGATGCAAACACGTTACGGATGGCTTTGAGCTCCATCGCATCTCCGGCTGGAGTGGATGTGCCGTGTGCATTGAGGTAATCCACAGGGACTCCACCGGTGCCGAGAGCCAGTTCCATGCATCGTTCGGCACCCTCACCGGAGGGGGCGACCATATCCTGGCCGTCCGATGTGGCGCCATAACCGGTCACTTC
>JAJZNM010000009.1:0-1628 GCA_021852325.1 Pseudomonadota bacterium | reverse complement strand
GGCATAGATATGGGCGCGGCGTTTTTGTGCGAGTTCGAGCGCTTCGAGCACCAGAATCCCGCCACCGCCCGCGATGACAAAACCATCCCTACGGCAGTCGAATGGACGGGAGGCTTCCTGCGGCCGGCGGTTCGAGCCGGATGACAAGGCCCCCATGGCATCAAACATGGCGGTCATGCCCCAATGAATTTCTTCGCCGCCCCCGGCGAAGATCCGATCCTGAAGACCGTGCTGGATGAGCTGCATGGCCGAGCCGATGCAGTGAGCCGATGTGGCACAAGCCGAGGAAATGGAGTAGTTGACACCCCGGATCTGAAACTGTGTGGCGAGATTGGCGGATACCGTTGAGCACATGGTGCGAGCCACCCGATAGGGTCCGACCCGGCGGATGCCCTTGTTGCGGAGTTCATCTGCGGTTTCAATGGTATGGGCCACCGATCCGCCACCCGAACCGGCCACGACGCCCACTCTCGGATCGGAGACTTCGCCGGGCGTGAGTCCGGAATCGGCGATGGCGTCGCGCATGGCGAGAAAGCTGTAGGCGGCCGCATCTCCCATGAACCGTTTGTGTTTCCGGTCAATGGCCCTATCGAGGTCGATTGGGGGAACGCCTGCAATCTGGCTTCGGAATCCCAGGCGTTCATATTCTGCAATATACGAGATGCCGGATCTCCCGGATATCAATGATGCGGTTACATCGGCTTTGCAGTTGCCGAGACAACTCACGATACCCAATCCAGTCACGACCACCCGTCTCATACGATGATTCAGAAACTGGCGGTCGAGGTAAATAAAGCCACCCGCAAGGCCTCCGCGGAATAAATCTCATGACCGTCCACGGACACGCTGCCGTTACTCACGATCAGGGTGAGCTTGCTGTGGATGATGCGCTTGACATGAACGGCATAGCGCACCAAATGGGCGGTTGGCAGAATCTGTCCGGTGAAGCGGACCTTGTCCACGCCGAGTGCGCGCCCGGAGCCCGGTTCACCAAGCCAGGTCAGGAAGAATCCGGTCAGCTGCCAGAGGGCATCGAGACCGAGGCATCCCGGCATGACCGGATCGCCGACGAAATGGCAGCCAAAAAACCATAAATCGGACCTGACATCCATTTCGGCAATCACGATGCCCCGATCGAAATCGCCTCCGTCAGACTGGATGTGGGTGAT
Source organism: Pseudomonadota bacterium (assembly GCA_021852325.1). Classification (GTDB taxonomy): domain Bacteria; phylum Pseudomonadota; class Gammaproteobacteria; order JAKAQQ01; family JAKAQQ01; genus JAJZNM01. The sequence goes on along the minus strand of JAJZNM010000009.1, from coordinate 459 downwards.
CCGATCGAACATGAGCATGTTCGGCAGGGGCAGCCGGCCGCGGTTATTCGGGAATAGCTCCCCGCGGGCATGCGCCAACAACTCGTCTCGTGAAAATGAAGTCTGGGTCATCGGTTTGAACCTTGGGATTGGCGTTCGGAACGGATGGGGGGTTGTCTGTCGGCTCGGGAAACCGATGGAAAATGGATGGGGTGACCTGGGCGATCGCGGTTTTCCGTCCTGTGATCGACAAGGTCCCGTCTCTGTCCCGCTTGCCCTGGACTGTGTAACCCGGGAACTCGAATTCCCAGTTGCCGGGGCGGAACTCCCTCCCCGGTACCCTCCGCCCGGCAAAAGCCGGCCGGTACGGCAAGGGACTTCGGCAATCATGACCGGAGATGGAACCCGTTAAAAACAGCATGGGGATTGATTACAGTGGGGAACATCGCACTGTATACCTGTCGAAGTTACATCGACTTG
>JAJZNM010000160.1 GCA_021852325.1 Pseudomonadota bacterium | reverse complement strand
GGTGGGGGATGACGCGGAGGAACCCGGCCCTGAGCGATCCCCGGTACCGAAAAGGCATTCGGTGCCTCCCATCCACCCACCGGAGATTCCCCATGCCCAAGCGCTTTCATGTCCTGGTCCTGTCCGCTCTCGCGCCCACCCTTGCGATTGCGGCACCCAGGCCTCCGCCGCCACCCTCCCCTCCGATCCATGCCCGAAAGTCGGTGACCCACGGTACGGTGGTCGTGGACGGCCAGCGTATCCGCTATACCGCCACCGCAGGAACAATCATCCTCAAGAACCAGAAAAACCAGCCCACGGCGAGCATGTTCTACGTGGCCTACACGAAGGACGGCGTCCACAACCTCTCAAAACGCCCGGTCACCTTCGTCTACAACGGCGGTCCGGGATCGTCGACGGTCTGGCTCCTCATGGGCGGACTCGGCGCGGTCCGGGCGGTCACAACCAACGCCCATCCCACCCCGCCGCCGCCCTACCGCGTGATCAACAGTACGACGAGCCTTCTGCCCGTGACCGATCTCGTGTTCATCGACGCGGTCGGAACCGGTTACAGCCGGGTCGTGGGCGTCGGGAAAGACAAGGATTTCTGGGGCGTCGACGCCGACGTCCGCTCGTTCGGCCAGTTCATCCGGCGCTATGTGAGTGAGCACGACCGCTGGAACTCGCCCAAGTTCCTCCTCGGCGAGAGCTACGGCACCACCCGCTCGGCCAACCTGGTCGACTATCTCCAGAGCCAGGGCATCGCCTGCAACGGCGTGATCCTCCTGTCCTCAATCCTGAACTACGGGGATTCCTGGCCAGGTACCGATATCCGCTACGTCACCTACCTCCCCTCCTATACCGCAGTCGCCTGGTACCACCATGTCCTGCCGGTCGAACCCAAACACCTCGCGCCACTCATCCAGAAGGTCGAGCACTTTGCCCGGACCGCCTATGCCTACGCCCTTTTCCAGGGCAGCCGCCTGGGTCCGGCACGCCTGCGGGCCGTCCTCCAGAAACTCCATGACTACACGGGGTTGAGCGTGCGCTTCCTCCGGGCTGTCCACCTGCGCGTCACGCCGAGCCGATTCCGGGCAGAGCTTCTGCGCGCCCAGGGCCATGAACGGTTCGTGGGCCGTCTCGATGCCCGCTTCGAGGGCACGAACCGGGACGGCGCCGAGGAGTTTCCGGACTATGGCGCACTCATGGCCGCGATCTCCCCGGCCTACACCGCCGCGTTCAACTGGTACGTCCGCGAACGGTTGCATTATGTGAGCCACCGGCCGTACCGGATCATGAACGGGAAAGTGATCGAGCAGTGGAACTGGAACCACCCGTTCCCGGGCAGCGAATATCCCTGGCCGCTCCCGGATGTCGCGCCCAACCTGGCAGACGCCTTGCGCAAAAATCCCCATCTCTGGATCTTTTCGGGGAATGGCTACTTCGATCTCGCCACTCCGTTCTACAAGACCGAGTATGATTTCGCCCACATGAAACTGCCACCCTCGCTCCTCAAGCACGTCCAGTTCCATTTCTACCATTCCGGGCACATGCTCTATGTCCATCCGGCGACGCTCGTCCATCTCGACCGGAACCTCATGAGCTTCTATCACTTCGTCCTGGCCCACCGCTGAACCGAGGCCAACCGGGGTGCTCCCGCCGAGGGGCGGGAGCACCCTGTTCCGCTGGAGCCGCCGATCTGCCCCACGCTCACCGGATCCGTTAAGATGGGGTGAAATCCCAGGATGCTCTCGCCATGACCCCAGCCGCAGCATCAGCCGGCCGCACCCTCGACCGGAATGCCGTCGGGTTCTGGCAGCTCACCTATCAGTCCATCTCGCTCATCGCACCGGCTGGCGCGATGGCCGCAACCCTCACCGGCGCCGCCGTCTACGCCCAGGGCGCGCTCCCGCTCGCCATGCTGGCCGGCGTGATCACAGCGGCCTTCATGATCAACACGACCGTCCAGTTCGCGAAAACCATCGCCTCGGCCGGCGGATTCTACGGATACATCGCACACGGACTCGGCAGCCGCCTGGCCATCTTCGGGGCCATGCTCTTCCTGCTCTCCTACTTCAACATCCTGACCAATGCACTCGTGTTCCTGGGCGGGGTCTTCGTCCCGGGTGTGGCCGGGTACTTTCTCGGAATCCACCTGCCTGGGTGGACCTGGTGGCCGATTGCGCTCCTCTTTTATGGGCTCATTCTCGCGCTGGCACTGAGGGGCATCCGGCCTTCGCTGAAGTATGCGGTCGCGACCGGAACCCTCGAAATCGTGGTCCTCCTCGTTCTCTCCGTGATGCTCATTGTCTCGACCTCACACCCACTGAGTCCTGAAGTCTTCAACCCGAAGTGGGCCGCGGGGGGCTGGACCGGATTTGCGCATGGGGTTCTGATCGCGATGTTTGCGGTCTCGGGATCCTCGGCCGCAGTGTCGCTCGGGGAGGAGACCCATGCCCCCGAGCGGCGCATCCGCTGGGCCGTGATCGCGGCCTTCCTCTTTTCCTCCTTCCTGTTCTTCCTCATGGCCTATGCACTGACGGTCGCCTGGGGGTACCGGGAGATGGGCAGCTTCGCGAAGTCGCTCGTCCCGGGCGCGATCCTCGTCCAGCACACGCTCGATAGTCCAGCACTCGCCTGGCTCCTCATCGTCCTCATCGCGAACTCCCTGCTCGCGGGAAGCCTCGCGCCCCTGTTGAGCAGTGCGCGCATGGTTTTCGCGCTGGCCCGTGACGGGGTGGTCTTTCCCGCCGCGCTCGGCCGGCTTGACCGGCACCAGAACCCGGCCCAGGCGCTCATCTGGATCACGCTCGGCGCTGCCGCGCTTTCCCTCGCAGCCGGGTTCTGGCTGGGGCCCTTCCAGGGATTCATCATCCTGGTCACGACGAGTAGCGCCGCGCTCTTTCTCGGCCACCTGTTCGCCAACTTCGCCTTGGGACCCTACGCCCGCAAACACGGACACGCGAACTGGTTCCTCCACTGGGTGGCACCGGCGATCGCCAGCCTGTTCATCGTGACGGCCATGGTCGTGACCTTCATCCCGCCAAGCTTTCCCTCCGATCTCGCACCGTTATTCATCCTCCTTTGTCTCGGCGGGGTCTGGTACCGGCTGCGGCGGGTCCCCCCCGGGACCATCGCCCGCGCCGGCCTCCTCAACGTCATCGACGAGGGAGCCCCGCCGATCTGAATCTCTTCCCCCGGCTGCGGGTCCCGCCGGCTGAGGAATCATCCCTTCAGGGGATCGGGCGAGGACCGGGAAGGCCAATCCAGTGCGGTCGGCGGTCACCGACAAAACACCCTCGACTCAGCAGTCAGTCCTATCGGCAACGCAAAACCCCGAAGGAACTCTTTGAAAAGCACTGTCAATTGACCGGGCATCGCACGTCGGCGCGCCTCACTCACCCGCGTACCAAAATCCCGGATAGACG
>JAJZNM010000012.1 GCA_021852325.1 Pseudomonadota bacterium | reverse complement strand
CCCGGATCCGATCCGGGAAGCGCACGGCCAGCTCGAGTGCGACAAGCCCTCCGAGTGACCACCCGAGGACCACTTGGGGTCCGGGTGGAAAGGCCGCGAGGCAATCCCGGGCCCAGGCTTCGAGATTGGCTTCGATCATGGCCTCATTCCGCGCACCGTGTCCGGGCAGCTCCCAGAATGAGGCCTCGATCCCGGCCCGGGTGAATGGGGGTACAAGCGGGTCGAACACCCGCCGGTTGAATCCCCAACCATGGATCACGATCATCCCGGTGTCAAGTCGGGACGGGGTGCGGGCCGAGATCCGCCAAAGCCTGAAGCAGACGGTCGACATCCCCCCGGGTGTGGGACGCAGACAGGCTGACCCGCAGTCGCGCGTGTCCCCTGGGGACCGTTGGCGGACGGATCGCCGGAACGATGAATCCCCGCGTCTCGAGGGCCTGGCTCAGCTCGAGTGCGCGGCGGGCCGAGCCGAGCCAGAGCGGCTGAATCGGAGAAGGTGAAGGCAAAAGCGGCAGGCCAAGCTCGGCAGCACACCGCTTGAAGTAATCGATCAGCTCGAAAAGCCGGCTACGCCGCTCCGGTTCGCGGATCACGCACTCAAGCGCGATGAGCGTCGCTTCGGCGAGTGCTGGCGGGAGTGCAGTGGTATAGCGGTAAGGTCGGCCTTTTTGGATCAGCTGCTCGATCAATGGCACAGGCCCTGCGACAAATGCGCCATAGGTGCCGAGCGCCTTGCCCAAGGTCGCCATGAGGAGCGGGACCGCAGCCTCACCGAGCGCATGATGGGCGCAAGTGCCCTGTCCCTCGGGACCCCAGATCCCGATGCCGTGTGCATCATCGACCAGAAACAGGGCCCGTGCACGCCGGGCGGCATCGGCCAGGCCCGGCAGGGGGCCCCAATCCCCATCCATGCTGAACACGCCTTCCGAGACCAGGAACCCGGGTGCATCACCCAGGGCGTCAAGGATCCGCCTCGCCTCCTCGACACAGCCATGGGCGTAGCGCTTGAGGCGGGCACCGGAGAGACGTGTGGCATCCCAGAGGGATGCATGGTTCAGACGATCCTGTACCACCACATGCCGCTTGCCGCAAAACACCTGGAGGATCGTGAGATTGGCGGCATACCCGCTCGGAAAGAGCAGGGCCCGCTCGCGGCCGGTCCAGGCCGCGAGCGCCTCCTCAAGCCGTTCATGTGCCCGGGTATGTCCGGAAAGCAGATGGGACCCTCCGCTGCCCACACCCCAATATCGTCCACCCCGGCACCAGGCCTCCTGTACGGGGGGATAGGCCGCAAGCCCGAGGTAATCGTTGGAATCGAAGGCGATCGCCTGGCCAGAGCTGGTCGGACGGTACACACCCGCCGGTGTTTCCCGGATCCGGCGAACCCGCACGAGATCCGTCGCACGGTCAGGGGTAGCGGTATCAGCCAGCATGGACATCCATTCCTGAGTCCGCCGGCGGGAAGGCTTCGGGACGGAGCCCGAGCGCCGCGAAGAGTTCATGATCCTGGTCGGTGTCATTGTTCGGCGTCGTGAGCAGTTTTTCGCCATAGAAAATCGAGTTGGCACCCGCAAAGAAGCACAGGGCCTGGAGCTCCCGGCTCATCGTGCTGCGTCCTGCCGACAGCCGGACGTGGGCACGCGGCATGAGAATCCGGGCAACCGCAATCACCCGGACAAACTCGATGGGATCGGTCTTCGGGGTGTGTGCGAGCGGTGTGCCAGGAACTGGAACGAGTTCGTTGATGGGCACGCTCTCAGGCGGGGGATCGAGACGGGACAGTGCGAGCAACAGTTCTGCACGATCCTTGACGGTCTCGCCGAGCCCCACGATCCCGCCACAACAAACCCGCATGCCGGCCTGCCGGACATGCTCGAGGGTCTTCAGCCGATCGGCATAGCTCCGGGTCGTGATGATCTCGGGGTAATAGGCTTCCGAGGTATCGAGGTTGTGGTTGTAGTAGTCGAGTCCGGCTGCCGCCAGGCGTCTCGCCTGTGCCTCGTCCAGAAGACCGAGCGTGGCACAGGTCTCAAGCCCGAGTGCCTTGACCGCGGAGATGTACTCGATGATCTTGGCCAGGTCACGTTCCTTGGGTCCTCGGTAGGCTGCGCCCATGCAGAACCGGGTTGCCCCAGCTGCCTTCGCCTGCTGCGCCCGTTCGACCACTGCATCCAGCGGCAGGAGCGGCTCGGAGTCGATGCCGGATGCATAACGCAGGCTTTGCGGGCAGTAATGGCAATCCTCGGGGCAGCCACCCGTCTTCACGCTGAGGAGCGTGCTCAGCTGGATCTCGTTCGGGTCGAAATGCTCGCGGTGGACACCGTGCGCCCGGTACAGAAGATCGTTCAAGGGCAAATCCAGGAGAGCTTGCACGTCTGCGAGGGTCCAGGCGTGGGGGTGGGGCATGTCGGGACTCCGGCTGAAAACTCCAAGGCGACAGTCTAGCCGTTGGGACCCCATCCTTGTCAACTTATGAAACTCATGAAAGTCGACAAGAACAACTCTGAGATCAACTGCTTTGCAACCTGAAATGTCCCCCTGCTTTTGGAACCGGTTTCAGAGCGTCCCGTTTCCTGAACCACCCTGAAGCGCGAGGGCGTCATGCACCCGACCCGCAAGCGTGCGAGTACGCTCCCCCTGGACTTGGCCCAAGTGTCCTCTCAGAGCAGGTCACGGGGAAGAGCGGGTGGGTCGCTCGGGGAGATTGGGCTCAGAGATTGGACCTTACCGCGAACGCGTCGGCATCAGCATCGGCATCGAGGGTATGTTCAATATTCGGCAATCCGTGTCGAGTCCTATCAAGACTCGGGCCAACGGGAAGAGTTTGGGGCTGATCTCGAGGAGGATTTGCGATCCCTGCCGCCTTTCACCATCCCCATCGGATGCACGCGTCTCGGGACGGCCAGAGCCCCATGCCCCCCGGCAGGAACATCAAGCAGCCCCCCACCGGATCGTGTGCCTCGATGGCACCTTAGTGAACCTTGAAGGTCGACCCGGTTCATGGAGCCAGCCCAATCCCCATCGATCGATCCGGAAAACCGATACCGGACTAGAATGGGAGTCGGATTGTGATGTGAGGAGGGAGTCTTCATGCCAAATCAGCCAACCCCCCGTCGCAGACGGACACCTGCGAATCCCCTGGATCGCGAACGCTGGATCGCCGAAGCAGCCTACTTCCTGTCTCAAAGACGGGGTTTCGTCCCTGGATACGAACTCCAGGACTGGCTCGAGGCGGAGCAGGCCTTCAAAGCCCAGGGCGTGATACCCGCCCGCAAGCGCACCCCGCGGCGGAAGCCCCCGGAGTTCGCAGATCCCAAAGCCCGTATCATCCGGACTTGATCCCGGATGCGTTCGCGCATAGACTGAGAGGCCAGTTTCCGAATCGTGATCATCATGCCATCCAACCCCCCTCGACGGTACCGGTGGGCTTCGTCATTGG
>JAJZNM010000058.1 GCA_021852325.1 Pseudomonadota bacterium | reverse complement strand
AGTCGGGGCGAAGTCAGCGGTACAGGTCGCAGGCGGGGTCGCCGTCCAGCTAAAGCTGTTCGTGGGCGGAAGGTCCCCGAGCGTCGGGGTAAAGGTGAAACTCCCGCCGTTGAACGACAGGTCTCCACTCGAGGGCCCGGTCGAGAGGGCGTAGGTCAGGGGACAGGTGGTGCCATTGACGACATCCGGCACGACGGTCCCGGAGACCGGACCTGCGGACTGCTCAAACGAGATCCCGGATGGATCGCTGAAAATCGGCGGCACACCCATCGTGATCCATTGGACGTATTGGGGAACTCCCGACGTCACTGTCTCGAGCACCGTTCCGAAGTGTGCACTGCCCTCATGCGTATCGATCACCGAGACGCTATCCGAGTCGTAATTCTCAACATAGAGCCGGGTGCCATCGGGACTCAGCGCCTCGGCATACGGATGATCACCGACGGCGACCGATGTGCATTGCCCCGTCTCGGTATTGATGAGCTCGACCTGGCCTGAAAATACATCATCCGTGACATAGAGCCAGCGCCCGTCCGGGCTCACGAGGATATTTTCGAGTGAATGACTGTTATCGCTTCCGAAGTCGATTTCCTGGGTGATCTGCCCCGTCGCGAGATCATAGCCCGCAACGGCCGAGTCGTAGGTGCCTGTATCCTGGTGATAAAGATAACCCACGAACCAGACCATCTGCCCATCTGGACTCGCTGCGAGGGCATAGGGGTACTCGAAGGGAAGCATGGACCCGCTGTTCCCGTGGCCTCGGGCATGAGGCGGGGTCCAGGGCCATAAGGCCGTCTCGTCTATTCCACCGCTCGAGATCCCCCGGCCAGGAAGTGGCCCTGGCCCTCGCGCGGGGGGGCCCTGTCAGGTGTCGATGGAAAACGCACTGAGCGCTTCAGGATTCGCCAAGGCCTCGACATTCGTCACCCGCTCCCCCCGGATCACCTGGCGCACGGCCATCTCGCTGATCTTGCCGCTCCGGGTCTTCGGAATGTCCGGCACGGGGAGGATCCGGGCTGGAACGTGTCGAGGTGAGAGCTCCTCCCGGATCCTTTCCCGGATTCGGTGCTCGAGCTCCGGATCGAGTGTCGTACCGGGTCTCAGGACCACAAAGAGGAGGATCCGCTCACTGCCTTCGAAGGGCTGACCCACGGCCACCGCCTCCACGATCTCGGCGAAGCGCTCGACCTGACGGTAGATTTCGGCGGTGCCGATGCGCACCCCGCCGGGGTTGAGCACTGTGTCGGAGCGGCCGTAGATCACGATCCCGCCCGAAGGGGTGAGTCGTGCCGTGTCGCCATGACACCACACACCCTCGAAGCGTTCGAAGTAGGCCGCCCGGTAACGCCCCCCCCCGGGATCGTTCCAGAACCCGAGCGGCATGGTCGGGAACGGACGCGTGCAGACAAGCTCGCCCGCCTCGTCCACGACCGGGCGGCCATCCTGATCATAGATCGCAACCCGCATGCCGAGGCCACGCGACTGGATCTCCCCACGCCGGACGGGAACGGTCGGATTGCCGAGGGCAAAACAGGAGACGATGTCGGTCCCCCCCGAAATCGACGAGAGGCGCACATCGGACTTGAGGTCCCGGTAGACGTAGTCGAACTGCTCGGGGGCCAGCGGAGAGCCGGTCGAGAGGATCGTCGTGACGGTCTCGAGTCGCGCCCTCCCTCCACTCCGGACACCGCTTTTCTCGAGCGCGAGAAGATAGCGTGCGCTCGTCCCAAAGATCCGGATTCCCTCCTCATCGGCCATCTCGAGGAGCGTGCGGGGGGTGGGATGTGTGGGCGATCCGTCGTAGAGGACGAGCGTCGCGCCGAGCGCCAGCGCCGAGACCAGCCAGTTCCACATCATCCAGCCGGTCGTCGTGTAGTAGAACACCCGGTCCCCGGCCCGGATATCGGTATGCAGCCCCTGTTCCTTGAGATGCTGGAGGAGGACTCCACCCTGGCGGTGGATCATGCACTTCGGTTTGCCGGTCGTGCCCGACGAATAGAGAATGTAGAGCGGATGGTCAAAGGGCAGTGCGCGACAGGTTGGATCGACCGGGGGGGCGCGCAGGAGATCGCGGTAGTCGTCCAGATTCCGCAGACCACCGAGATCAGCCGCCTCACCGAGGTAGGGTACGACGATTGTTCTCCGGAGCGAGGGTAGCCTTCCGGCGATCGCGCGCACCCGGTCGCGGACATCGTGGCGCCGGCCGGCGTAGAGATAGCCGTCGATCGCGATCAGTGCCTTGGGCTCGATCTGGCCGAAACGGTCGAGCACTCCCTCCACGCCGAAATCAGGCGAGGCGCTCGAAAAGACGGCACCGAGACTCGAGGCCGCGAGGAGTGCGACCACGGCCGCAGGATGGTTCGGGAGGTAAGCTGCGACCCGGTCGCCCATCCCGACTCCCGCCTCGGCGAGATCCCGGGCGAGGGCACCCACGGCCGCTCTGAGCTCTCCGTCGGTCATCGTGACCCGCGTCCCGGTTTCATTCCGGAAGATGATCGCGAGCCCATCCGGGCGGGGGCGGTCGAGGAGATGGGCGGCATAGCTGAGTGTGGCCCCGGGAAACCAGCGCGTCAGGGGCATCGGTCCATCGAGCACGCCACTCCAGGGCGTCTCGAAACGGACCTTGAAACTTTGGGCGAGCGCGGGCCAGAAGCGGTCCGGGTGGGTGGTCGACCACTCCCAGAGATCCTCGTAACCGGCCCCCACACGCTCGCCTGTATCCCGCATCCGGGTCGCGAAGCAGGCCATGAGGCTTTCCGTCTGCTCCCTCGGGGATGGCTCCCAGAGGACTTCGGTCACTGGGCCACGCCCTGCCGGTCGAGCTCGGCCAAAAGTTGAGGGATCACCTCGAAGAGGTCCCCGACGAGTCCAAGGTCGGCTACCTTGAAGATCGGGGCTTCGGGATCCTTGTTCACCGCCACGATGGTCCGGGCATCCCGGATGCCGGTGAGATGCTGGATCGCACCCGAGATGCCGAAAGCCAGGTAGAGCTCGGGCGCGATGATCTTCCCGGTCTGCCCGACCTGAAGATCGTTCGGCGCATAGCCTGCATCCACGGCCGCTCGGGAGGCGCCGAGCGCGGCGTGGAGGCGATCGGCCAGACGCTCGAGGAGGGCAAAGTTCTCCCGGCTCCCGAGGGCACGTCCGCCCGAAACCACCCGTCTCGCGGACTGGAGATCGGGTCGGTCGCTCGCGTCACCGGCGAGTTCCACGAAACGGGCCGAGGTCTCTGTGGTCTTGGGCACGGCAAGGGTCTCGACCGGGATCGCGGAGCCCGTCCCGGTTCCGCAAGGCTTCCAGGAGGCGAGCCGCACCGTAAGAAGGACCGGGATCCCTGCGGGCACGCGGACCACGGTGTGGATGTTGCCGGCATAGATCCCGCGTTTGAAGGCGCGGGGTTCGAGGATCTCGAGCACGTCGCTCACCATGGGCAGGTTGATGAGACCC
>JAJZNM010000109.1 GCA_021852325.1 Pseudomonadota bacterium | reverse complement strand
GGTCCGCTATGGCCGAGGGCTCGTGTGCCTGCCGATGAGCCGTGAACGCTGCGAACGGCTGCATCTTCCCCTCATGGTTCCGGACAACCACACGCGCTTCGGGACCCGTTTCACGGTCTCGATCGAAGCTGCACAGGGCGTCACGACCGGCATCTCGGCTCATGATCGTGCGCATACGGTCTTGACGGCTGTGGCACCCGATGCCCGGGCCGAGGATATCGTGCAGCCCGGTCACGTGTTCCCGATCATGGCCCAGCCCGGCGGGGTCCTGACCCGGGCCGGGCATACCGAGGCGAGCACGGATCTCGCCCGTCTCGCGGGCTTCGAGCCGGCCGCCGTGATCGTCGAGATCCTGAATGAAGATGGCCGGGTGGCCCGGCGTCCGGACCTCGAGCGCTTCGCAAGGCTCCATGGACTCCGGATCGGCACCATCGCCGACCTCATCCGTTACCGGATGGAGCGGGAAATGACGGTCGCACGGGTGCTTGAGAAACCGGTCCAGACCGAGTTCGGCCCCTTCGAGCTCGTGGCCTATGAGGACCATTTCGAGCAGAGCCTCCACTTTGCCTTCAAACGCGGCCCGATCGACCCCGACCGGCCGGTCCTGGTCCGGGTGCATGTCGAGAACTCGCTTGCCGATCTCCTGCACCTGTCCGGTCCGGGGTTCGGATGGCCGCTCACCGACGCCTTCCAGGTGATTGCCCGCGAGGGAGGAGTGCTCGTGATCCTGCGCCCGGCACAGGAAGCCGCCGCACTCATCCGCGGATTGGACTTGGGCACGCCGGGCGACCTCGACGCGGACAGCCAGACGGTGTTGCGCACCTATGGAGTCGGTGCCCAGATCCTGCGCGATCTCGGAATCCGCAAGATGTGTGTCATGTCCGCGCCGAAACTCATGCTGGGGCTGTCCGGGTTCGGGCTCGAGGTCACCGAATACCGGTCGGGCGAGATCGCCTGAGCCAGCCGGTCCAGCCCCCCGAAGTGGGGGCTGATTGATGCACGCGCTATACTGAGAGGCCCGTCTGCCCACCGGAACCCGAGCCATGTCGCGTGACCAACCTTCCCCCGTCCCGGTCGACCGGGCTCTCTGCGGCAAGCTCCGGATCGGTATCGTGGCAAGCCGCTTCCATGCCGAGATCGTCGACCGACTGCTGGCAGGATGCCTGGACGCGCTGGATCGGGCGGGGCTCGAGGCTTCCGGTCGCATCCTGATCCGGGTACCGGGCGCCTGGGAGCTGCCCTGGGCGGTACAGGCGCTCGCCGGGAGCGGGAACTATGATGCGGTCATCGCGCTCGGGGCCGTGATCCGGGGCGAAACCGACCACCATGCCCACCTTGCGAGGGAATGCCTCCGCGGGCTCATGGACGTGAGCCTGAGATCGGCCACGCCCATCACGCTCGGGGTGCTCACGACCGATACGGTCGAAGCGGCCCGCGAGCGTGCGGGTGGAAGGGCGGGGCACCAGGGGGTTGAAGCCGCACTTGCGGCCGTCGAGCTGGCCGCGATGCGTCATAGGCTCCATGAGGATGGGGCGGTTTCATGACGGAGTCCCGCCACCGGAGAGCCCGCCACGGCGCGCGCCAGCATGCGTTGCAGGTCCTTTATCTCCACCAGTTCGATGAGCCGGCGCGCGAAGCGGTGGATGCGTGGATCCTGGAGCAGCCACCTCTATTTGATCGGGATTATTTCGACCGGCTCGTCTCCGGGATCCGCCCCCGGCAGGCCGAGCTCGACCGTCTTTGTGAACCCTGCCTCGACCGGCCACTCAGCCAGATCGACCCGGTGGAACATGCGATTCTCTGGATTGGGTGCTTTGAGCTCCGTTACATCCCGGAACTCGATACACCGGTCATCCTGAACGAAGCGATCGAACTGGCCCGGGAATTCGGCGCCGGAGAAAGTTATCGCTATATCAATGGCGTCCTCGACCGGGTGGCCCGGGCCCTCGCCGAGCGATCCGTCAGTCGTGAACGAGTTTGAGGTGATCGCACGCTTTTTCAGGCCCCTGTCGCGGGATGGGACCGGGGTCAGGATCGGGATTGGCGATGATGGCGCGGTGCTCAACGGGATCCGGGACCGTGAACTCGTCGTCACGACGGACACGATCGTCTCCGGAATCCATTTTCCGGCTGACTGTCCTGCGGGTGCGGTGGGCCACCGGGCGCTCGCGGTCAACTTGAGCGATCTCGCGGCCATGGGTGCCGATCCCGCCTGGTATACCCTTTCCCTGGCCCTGCCGAAGGTTCAAACCCACTGGCTTCGCGCATTTACCCGGGGCCTCGACCGCCTGGCGCAAAGGGCGAGCATCCATCTCGTGGGGGGGGACACCGTCCGATCCCCGGTCCTGTCCGTGACGGTAACCGCGTTCGGCCTCGTGCCCCGGGGTCAGGTCTTCCTGCGCAGCACGGCCCGGCCCGGCGACCGGATCTTCGTGTCCGGGCCCTTGGGTCTTGCGGCCCAGGGGCTCGCGCGCTGGCAGGGCGGGCAACGCCGCAGTCGCCGGCTCCGTCCATTCCTCTATCCCGAGCCCAAGCTCGACTGGATTCGGGTCCTCCGGAGGGATGTGCGATGCGCCATCGACATCTCGGATGGCTTTGCCCAGGATTTAGGTCACCTCCTGGAGGCGAGCCGGGTCGGTGCCGTGGTCGATCTCGACCGGATTCCCCGCGATCGTCGTGATCCGATTGCGCTCGACCGGGCCCTTTTCGGGGGGGACGATTACGAGCTCTGCTTTACCATCCCGGACACGCGTCTGGCCACTCTGCGTGCCCGGACCCGACGCGCCGGGCTCGAGGGGTTCGAGGTTGGCCGCGTAGTCCCTGGGCGTGGCATCCGCTGGCAGCGCGCCGACGGATCGTCCGCATCCCGGATCAAAGGCCGGGGCTTCGACCACTTTGCAAAGCCGACGACGCGGAGATAGCCGCTTCATGCCGTCCCAGGGCGTTGCCCGTCCGAGTGCCCGCCTGCTGCGCGATCCCGCCGTGTTTTTCGCGAGTGGCGCAGGCGTGGGATGGGTCAGCCGGTTCCCCGGCACGTTGGGCAGCCTGCTGGCCTTTCCGCTGGCGCTTGGGGTCGAACCCGGGGGGCACGCGCTTTACTGGTCTTTCGTCGGGGTGTTCGTCGCGGTGGGCATCCCCCTGACCGGGCGGGCATCGGCCCGCATCGGGATTCGGGATGCGCCCTGGATCGTCTGGGACGAGATTGCGGGCCAGCTGGTTGCACTGGCCGGGACACCCCCGAGCCCCGTGCTCTGGCCACTTGCATTTATTTTGTTCCGTTTCTTCGATATTCTGAAGCCGGGTCCCATCCGCTGGATCGACCGTCGCGTCCCAGGCGGGGTCGGGATCATGGCGGATGACCTCTTGGCCGGGATTTTTGCTGGAGTGGTGGTATGGCTGCTGTACCGGGTCCGATGAGTCGATGATCGCCAAAAACAATCCGGGGGATTCAGTACCGAA
>JAJZNM010000077.1 GCA_021852325.1 Pseudomonadota bacterium | reverse complement strand
CGTCGGACCAGAACGGTACGACGACCACGAGCACGGTGGAATGGGCGTTACCGCTCGAAAGGCTGGCCACGACCGGGGTCCCTTGCAAGTTGGCACCCCAGTCCGGTGCCAGTTGGTTCGGGAAATAGAACATGAGATGTGGCCGCCAGGGCCCCGGACGACCGCCCACTCCCCAACTGTACGGGGACATCATGTAGCACATCGCTCCGGGAGTGGGTTCCTGGAGTTTGCCATCAGCCCAAGCCGCCTGTTCCCGGGCACCGATCTCGGTCCGGGAGGCGCCGTTGAGCGCCCATTGGGTGATCCTGAAATACCCGGGGAGCATCGCGAGCGCACCCTCAGCGTTGTAACATTTCGGGATCCGGACCTCCGGATTCCAGAATCGGGCACTCGACACGCTCACGACTGCGTCCCACGACCGCGCAACAAGACAGACGAAGCCGTTGCTTCCCTTCACTGCCGTTTGGTAGCCATGGACACCGAGTACCAAGACCGTCGCGTGCATCGAGATCGAAGGTGGAGCGGCAGTGCGTGCCAACGCGACCTCTTCCCGGTTGTTCGCCATGAGATAGGCCCGGATCGGCGCCATGGCGGAGTGGGCAGAGGCAATGGACGTGGTCAAGATGGCCGTGAGCACCGTTCCGGCCAGGAAGTAGACTGGGTCTCGATGAGGAATGTGGATCTTCATGGGAGTACCTCGTGAGTTCTGCGTTGGAAGACCCGATGAGGAGTCCTGCCTGGATCTCGGGTCTCCAGGGGATCCTCAATGCGGCAATAAGATCGCTTCGGCTTTGACGGTATGATGGGAACAACAGGGGATCACGGCCGTCCCGCTATCTCCCCCAACCCTTCCAGGTTCCATCGGCAAATGCGGAAAGTGTCCGTATGGGACGAGGAGAACCCCGTTGGCCCCGAGCCGTGCGGCCTCCTTGCGCAGCCTCTGGATCACGAGATGATCGACCCCTTTGGAACTCCAGCCACCATAACCTGTGGCATCAAGCCTAGCGACCACCGTGTAGTGCTGAGGAGTTTGGGGGTATTCAAAAATCCTGACCGATGCAGGGGAAATCGGGTGATGAAGGGGGCCCACGATCTTCGGAGAGGTGATGCACGATGCAAGACCGAGCGCCAGGGTGAGTCCAATGGCGGGCTTGCCGAGATGTGTCCAAACCGGTTTCGTGTACATGGGGGATCCTCCAGCGGTGCGATATGTGATATCGGATGGCGCAGTAGATGCCTAGTGGATGACCATATACCGACTGGTAGGTATGTGTCAAGATCCTGAATGGACCCAACCGGTAGACCCAGAATGAGGCACCGTTGGACGCCTGCTTCCGGATCGGCCTAGCCGTGATGCGGGACTCACGGCGAGCGTACATCGAGAGGATCCTGCACTCGCGGTGGTACGGTCTGCCGGGGGTGTTGAGGTCCGGAGTGTTGTGGATGATCGACTGGCTGCTCGTGCCGAGCACACTTTGGTTCACGCGAAATCCGTTCTCGAGTCTCGCTTGGATCTGACGGGTGCTGCCCCCGGTGAGGGCCAATCGCGCGGGAGGGCGTCCGGGTTCCACCAGCCCGGTTCTTCGCGGGTTAAAATGCAACGGGTCCAATTTGCTGACGCGTGGATATGTCCCAGCTCATCCTCCTCAGGCATGGGGAAAGCCTCTGGAATGCCGATCATCGCTTCACCGGTTGGCAGGATATTGATTTGAGTGCTCGCGGCATCGAAGAGGCTCACCGGGCAGCCCGTCTCCTCAAGGCCGAACATCTTGAACCCGGCCTCGCCCTGACCTCGCTTTTGACCCGGGCGATCCGGACGCTTTTCTTCGTCCTCGATGATCTTCGCCTCTTGTGGATTCCAGTCGAGAAGGCCTGGCAACTCAATGAGCGGCACTATGGGGATCTCGAGGGCCGGGACAAGCGCGAGATGAGCCGGAAATATGGCGATCACCAGGTTGCCTTGTGGCGCCGGAGCTATCACACGCCCCCGCCGCTCCTGGATTTTGACGATCCCAGGCACCCGCGTTTCGATGTGCGGTACCGGGGCTGGGATCCCCACCTTTTGCCTGCGGGAGAGTCGCTTGAGCAGACCCAGGCACGGGTGCTGCCGTACTGGCGGTCCCGCATCCTGCCCGCGCTTCAAGGGGGGGGTTGCGTCCTCGTGGTCGCCCATGGAAACAGCCTCCGGGCGCTCATCAAGGAACTCAATTCGGTCGACGACGACGCGATCAGCCAGCTCAACATCCCGACCGGAATCCCGATGCTTTATGAACTCGGACCGGGAGGTGAGGCACTTCGCCACCGCTTTCTCGGGGATGCGGGGGAGACAAAGGCGGCCATTGAGCGGGTGGTCGAAGGCACGTAAGTCCGGTGGGACCCGTTCAGGTTTCTGGAGCCTGCGCTTCCGGATCCAGGGCGCGCGTGAGGAGGTTCGCGTACGCATCGATCCGGCGGTCACGCAGGAATGGCCAGGCCTGCCGGGTCCGTTCCATCTCGAGGTCATCGACATCCGCGCAAGCCGTCTCGAAGGGCGTGGATCTCGGCTCGAGGAGATATTCCCCCATGGCGCCTGCCACGAACCCGTGTCCCCAGAACTCGATCCCCGGCGTATGCCCCGAAGGGTCGGATTCTCGGCCCCGGCGGTTCGCGCTTAGTACGGGACATCCGTTCGCGATCGCGTGTGCACGCTGGATCGTGAGCCAGGCCTCGAGTTCCTGGTTCCGGGTCGATGGGGCATCCTCTGGATTCCAGCCGATCGCTGTGGGGTAGAGCAAAAGCTCAGCACCCGCGAGGGCCATGAGCCGGGCTGCTTCGGGGAACCACTGGTCCCAGCAGACGAGGACGCCGAGACGGCCAGCCGAGGTCTCGATCGGCACGAATCCGAGATCGCCGGGTGTGAAATAATACTTTTCGCAATAGCCCGGATCGTCCGGGATATGCATTTTCCGGTAGAGACCGGCCAGGGAACCGTCCGCCTCCAGCACGACGGCAGTATTGTGATAGAGCCCTGCCGTGCGTCGCTCGAAGATGGTGGTCACGATCACGAGACCGTAGGTCCGTGCCCAGTCGGAAAGACGTGCCACGGAGGGTCCGTCCAGGGGTTCGGCCCATCCGAAGGGCTCACGTGAGGTGTGCTGGCAGAAATAGGGCAAGAATGCGAGTTCGGGCAAAAGCGCGAGCGTTGCCCCATCGCTCCGAGCTTCCCGGACGGCAGCCTCGAGTGCGCGGAAATGCCGCTCCGGATCGGGGTTGAAAGCAGTTTCGATGATGGCCACACGTCGCTTCATGGAGGCATCACTCCCCAAGGGAGTTGCAGGGTAGCACAATGGATGCTCCCGTATTGCTCGATCAGCGGACGGGCATCGACCGGGTAGAGGGTCCGGTCCGGAAAGGCCTCCTCGAGCATGCGGCATGCCGCGGAATCCGGTGGGCTGCCATATTGGGGAACGAGCACCGCATCATTGATGATGAGA
>JAJZNM010000175.1 GCA_021852325.1 Pseudomonadota bacterium | reverse complement strand
CGAGCGGATCTATGACCCCTTCTACAGCACCTCCCCGCAGGGAACCGGTCTTGGCCTCTACATCGCGCGCGAGCTTTGCAACCTGAACGGACTGAGCCTGCGCTACCGCCGGCGCAAGAGTGGCGGGAGCGAGTTCTATATCCTGTTCCTTAAACCCCAAACGGCCCTCACCCTGAGATGAGTCACCAAACCCCGCCCTCCGCCGTCCAGCCGCCGCCCCGGATCCTGATCATCGACGATGAACCCGATCTCGTCGAACTCATCGGGCTCACGCTGAAACGCATGCAGATCGAAAGTGACACGGCCTCCACGCTCTCGGCCGCACGGGCTGCGCTCCTGCTTGGGCACTATGCCCTCTGTCTGCTCGACCTCAAGCTCCCTGATGGGGACGGTATGGATCTCGTCGAATGGATCCAGAAGGAAATGCCTGAAACCCCGGTCGCGGTGCTCACGGCGCACGCGAGCATCGAAGTCGCGGTCCGCGCGCTCAAGCTCGGTGCGTTCGACTTCCTCACGAAGCCGGTCGATCTCACCGTCTTGAGGCAGCTCGTGACGGGCGCCATCCGTCTCGCGAGCGGAGCGCCTGAAGCCGCCTCCGGACTGATCGGGCTGAGCCCCGCGATCGAGGACCTCAAGTCCATGATCGCACGCGTCGCCCGCAACCAGGCCCCGGTGCACATCCACGGAGAGACTGGAACCGGTAAGGAACTCGTCAGCCGCCTGATCCACACGAGCGGTTCGCGACGCGACCATCCCTTTGCGCCGATCAACTGCGGCGCGATTCCCTCCGAACTCCTCGAAAGCGAGTTCTTCGGACACAAGCGAGGCGCATTCACTGGTGCAGTCGCGGACCAGCTGGGACTCATCCGGAGCGCCGAGGGCGGAACCCTGTTCCTCGACGAGATCGCCGAGTTGCCGCTCGGCATGCAGGTCAAGCTCCTGCGGTTCATCCAGGAGAAATCCGTCCGCCCGGTGGGCGCGGCCCAGGAAGTCCCGGTCGATGTGCGGATCATCTCGGCCTCCCACAAAAACCTGCGCGATGAAGTGGCCCAGGGGCGTTTCCGGGAAGACCTGTTCTATCGGCTCGTCGTGATCGAGCTTTATGTCCCCCCCCTCCGGGAACGCCTCGCGGATCTCCCGCTCCTCGCCGAGGCGATCGTCTCGAGGCTCGCGCTCGGCCGCCCGGTCACGTTTGCGCCCGGAGCTCTCGCGCGGCTTCAGGAATACGACTACCCGGGCAATGTCCGGGAGCTCGAGAACATCCTCGAGCGGGCGTTGACGCTCGCGGATGGCGACCTCATCCGTCCGGAGGACATCCGCGTGCGCCGGAGCCAGCGTCAACCGGCACCCGAACGCGCACCCGACCGGCCGCTGCCCCAGTATCTCGACGATCTCGAGCGGGAACAGATGCGCCAGGCGCTCAGGGAATGCCACGGGAACAAGACCGATGCCGCCAAGCGGCTCGGGATCAGCTTTCGCCAGTTCCGCTACCGGATGAAAAAACTCGGTCTCGAGTGATTCCGGTTCCGCCAGTCTCCAGCCAGCGACGCCGGAGCTGCCAGGCGGAAAGGAGACGCTCGCCATCCAGCACATCCACGAGGCGGCTCGCGACCGCCTGGGCGACCACATCGGCTGCGGGCGCAGTCGGGATCAATCCCTGATCCAGCGCCTGGCCGAGACGGGTGGCGACCTCATGGATTCCGGCCATGGCTTCGAACACGGACGCCGTGGTGGCATCCGCCTGACCCTCCGGCCGGGGCAGGAGGTAAAGGAGCCGGTTGCGGGCGGTGCCCGGAAAGCGGACGAGATCAGCCACGACGCTCGCCTGGGGAATCCGTTCACTCCGGTGCCGGAGCCGGCCCATCAGTGCACACCGCACGCAGACACGCAGAAAACCGGCCGGGAACTCGGTCACCGCCTGATCCAGCGCCTCCTCGAGCCGCCCGAGCGACTGGTCGAGCACCTCCCGATGCAGGGTGCGGAGTGGATTCTCGTCGGGCTCCCGACGCCAGCGCTCCAAGAGGCTGGAGGCGAGAAACGCCTCGCCCAAGGCGCGTCGGCAGGCTTCGATCACGGGCTGGTCCCCGTGCGCGGTGAGCCCGGGCACGCTCCAGAAATAGGCATCGAGCACGAGCGCCATCGCGGATGAAGCATGCGCCAGGCGTCGCGCCGCACGGACTCCGGCTGGATCGCGCTGTCCGGTCCGCAGGGGCAGGACCATGCCCGTAAGACGGTGGATCGACGTGCGGGATGCGTGATTGAAGAGCCTGCCGAGATGCCGGGTGATCAGGCGGTCGAAGCGGCCCAGGGCACCGTCTTCGGGCGGCATCTCGAGCAGCCGGCGCTCCCGCGCCGCGAGTTCATGGAGCTGGCGGAGTACCCGGTCGGGATCACTCTTGGGACCATCGCAGACGCCCAAGGCCCAACCTGCCTGCAACCAGAGCGCGATCCGGGCACGCTCGGCGGAAAGCCTCCCGAAAGGACCCGCGAGTCCGCGCACGCCTGAGAGCGCGGCATGCCCACGCAGCAGCTCGTCCAGGAGATCAATGGTTTCTTCCTCCTCCAGGATCGAACGCCCAAAGGGGCTTGCTGCGAATCCGCTCGCGCGCGTCGCGTCCTCGTCGAAGCGCTGGTTGAGTTCGAAGGTGGCCGCCGCAAGCCGGGCGAGGCGCCTCGTGGCCACATCCGAGGCCTCCCCGACGAGCCCGTCGGCCATGATCGTGGTCCAGGCGCTTGCCTCGTCGACAAGCGACTGGCCCATGCCGAGCGCGATGGCTTTCCGGTTGAGTTGCATCCGGTCGCGGAGATACCTCCGGACGAACGCGAGCGGATCCTCACCCCATCCCGTACCCGGCGTGAGGGCCACCGCCTCGAGCGGCCTGAACACTCCCCGGATCGAGAGATGGCAGCTTTCGAACAGTCCGCGGGCGCTCATGAGGCGCCACTCGAGCGCAGGATCGGACCGGTTGAAGACCGCGAGTCCGACCCGCTTTTTCTCGAGATCGCCGAGCAGGTGTTGGGGATCCTCGATCTCGAACAGCAAGGCGACCCGGTTGATCCCGTCCACCATCAAGACATCCCACTGCTCGCACTCGAGGCTCACGCCGAGCACATTGTCATGGCCCCCGTAGCGTCCCCGCTGCACGATGCCCCGGGTATGGGCCAACTCACGCGATTGCCGGGTGAGGTCGATCGGGGCCAGCACCTGCTGGCCCTGTGCGAGTCCAGGCAGGATCTCGCCCGCCTCGACCGAGGTGCACGCAAGCTCACCGGCGAGCTCGTAACTGCCTGAAAAAACGGTCCGCGCCGCGAGCAGCGCCCAGGCCGGTTGCCGCGCAGCGAGATGGGCCAGCGCGCGGCTCGCGAGAGACGGGGGGATCGGATTTCCGCCCGCCGTTTGGGGGACCCCGAGCGCCCAGAGCCCGAGCTCCGAAAAGGCCTCGACCCAGCCTGGGCTGCCCTCCGGGCTCTGCGCGGGAACGCGTGCGAGACACCCTTCGAGCCGCACCGGAAAAGACT